>JAFGHX010000158.1 GCA_016929905.1 Kiritimatiellia bacterium | reverse complement strand
CGGCTCAGCACAGCTTCGCCCTCCAGGCGGCTGGAGATGAATGGACGCTGGGGCGGCTCAGCACAGCTTCGCCCTCCAGGCGGTCGGGGGTGAGTGTGGACGCTGGGGCGGCTCAGCACAGCTTCGCCCTCCATCGGTCCTGAGGTGAATATGGGGCTCCCGGCGGCTCAGCACAGCTTCGCCCTCCATCGGTCCTGAGGTGAACATGGGCGCTGGGGGCGGCTCAGCACAGCTTCGCCCTCCATGCGGCTGGAGATGAATGGACGCTGGGGCGGCTCAGCACAGCTTCGCCCTCCATGCGGCTGGAGGTGAATGGGCGCTGGGGGGGCTCAGCACAGCTTCGCCCTCCATCGGTCCTGAGGTGAACATGGACGTTGGGGCGGCTCAGCACAGCTTCGCCCTCCATGCGGCTGGAGATGAATGGACGCTGGGGCGGCTCAGCACAGCTTCGCCCTCCAGGCGGCCGGTGGTGAGTGTGGGCGCTCGGGAATCATTCCGGTGCGCGTCCCGCTCCGAACTTGTGCATTATGAAAAAGGCAACGTTGCGGGAATCGCGCCCGCGCTCCGGCGCGGGCACGATTCCCGCAACATATCGGTCTGCGCCGAACATCCCGGCTCTGTGCGCCTCCTTTCTGCGCCTTTTGTGCCTTTTTGCGGCTATCCGCGGGGCCCTGCACGCCTTGACGGGCGAGCACCGGGCCAAGTGGGTCCTGTGCGTCAGGCGTTCCCGGAGGCACATCGGCGATGTTTCACGGATCGCGCCGGCGGCTCGGTTTCGGGGCACTCACCGACCTCCCTGTTCCTGGCTGCAGCCCACGCGGCCCCCGTCCCGCCCCCCTTTCTCAAAAACGACAAATCATTTCTGAGAATCCCGCCCACCAGCCAACCAGCCCTTCCGTTTTACCCGCTACATATTGTGTGTTTTCTGGGATGATCGAATCCGCGGCCGCGTATAACAGGAGTTGGAACGGTTCCTGCTCGAATTGAAATCGGCTTTGACGGCGTATCACTCGGGAGAACAGGGGATGGCCATGGAAACAGGATGCAACAGGCGAGCCCGTCATGTTGGCGGGCCGGCGGTGATGGTGGTACTGGCCGCAACGGCGGTGCGGTGCGCGTTCGGCACGGAGCTGGTGCCGACGAACGCTTCGGGCTGGCGCTACGTGGGCGGGACCCAAGAGGCGTCCTCGCCCGAGCGGACGGCGTGGCGGACGAACGGGTTCGACCACGCGGCCTGGAGCACGGGCAGCGCGCCGCTTCGGTACGGGATGGGCACGGGCGGCACGGTGCTGAGCGACATGCAGAACACCTACTCCTGCGTGTTCATGCGCAAGGAGTTCAGCGTGGCGGACGTCTCGCAGATCACGGCGCTGCAGTTGAAGGTGATGGTCGACGACGGGTTCATTGCGTGGATCAACGGCGAGCGAGTGGCGGAGGACAACGAACCGAACGACGTGGTCTGCAACGCGCTGGCCGACGACGACGGGGCGGGCGAGGCGTTCGAGACGTTCACGGTGAATGACGCGCCGGGCGAGGTGCTGGTGAACGGGGTGAACGTGCTGGCGATCCAGGCGTGGAACCGCACGGTCGACAGCACGAACTTCTTCATCGACGCCGCGCTGCTGACGGCGGTGGCCGACACGCGGTTCAGCGTGGACCGCGGCTTCTACGACGCGCCGTTCTGGATGACGATCTCGACGATCACGCCGGGCGCCACGATCCGCTGGACGACGAACGGCAGCCCACCGGCCGCGAGTTCGGGCAACATCGGCGGCACGAACACCGCCGTCCAGATCACGACGACCACCTGCCTGCGCGCCGCGGCGTTCAAGAACAACGAAGAACCGACCGACGTGGACACACAGACGTACATCTTCGTCGAAGATGTCATCGATCAGACCGGCCCCGACCCGGAGTCCGACGACATGGACCCGATGATCGTGACGAACCCGTTGTATGCGGCGGACATCACGAACGATCTGAAGGTGGTTCCGACCCTCTCGATCGTGGGGGAGTACGCCGAGATCATGGACTCCTCCCTCACCAATCTGGCCGCGCGCTTCCCGGAAGGTTACGAGGTCGCCGTTTCGGCTGAGTTGATTCATCCCGACGGCAAAGCGGGGTTCCAGATCGACTGCGGCATTGGCCCAGGCGGCATGAGCGACCACATGGGTTGGACCCGCAACAAGCAGCAGTTCAACCTCTTCTTCCGCGCGGAATACGGCGCGAGCAAGCTGCGCTACAAGGTGTTCGACGACCTGGACATCGACCGGTTCGACGGCCTGCGCTGCCGCGGGGCGGGCAACGACCGGTGGTCGGGCTCCTGGATGAGCGCGGAGTACGGGGTGACCTGCCAGTTCGTGCGGGACGAGTTCGGCCGGCGCACGCAGGCGGATGCCGGCCACATCGCCTCGCACGGGCGCTGGATGCACCTGTACATCAACGGCAACTACTGGGGCATGTACAACGTGGTGCACAAGCCGAACGAGTCGTTCATGGCCGCATTCTACGGCGGGGAAAAGGAGGACTACGACGTCATCAAGCAGAACGAGCAGGTGGTCGGGGGAACGGTGGACGTCTGGAACCAGATGGAGAATTTCGCCAAAGCCAACAGCCTGGCGAGCAGCGCCAACTACGAACAGATGCGGCAGTGGCTGGACGTCACGCAGTTCATGGACTACCACATCATCGAGATCTGGGGCGGCAACGGGGACTGGGTCTACAGCGCGACGAGCGACAACAACTGGCGCGCCGGCCGAAAGACCCGCAACCGCAAGCCGGGCGACCCGCAGTTCACGATGTTCGTGTGGGACTACGAAGTGACGATGGAGATGTACGCCAGCATCGGGGTGCACAGCAACATCGCCGGCACCGTCGGGATACGCGGCATTCACGACGAGCTGAAAGACAACGTCGAATACAAGCGTGAGTTCGGCGACCGCGTCCACCGGTTCTTCTTCAACGACGGGATCCTCACCGCCGGCGCCTGCTCCAACCGCTACGTGAGGGCCTGCGACGAAGTCGACCGCGCCATCGTGCCGGAGTCCGCGCGCTGGGGCGACATCATCTCGGCCTACCGCGACGATCCGCGCACGCGCGACACGTGGCTGGATTACAAGAACTACCTGTTGACCAACTGGTTCCCGCAGCGTTCGGCGATCGTGCTGAGCCAGTTCAAGGCGCAGGGGCTCTACCCTGAGGTCGAGGCGCCCGGCTTCAGCCAGCACGGCGGCGAAGTGGTCTCCGGGTTCCAGCTGCGCATCACGGCCCCGGCCGACACCATCTACTACACCACCGACGGAAACGATCCGCGGCTCGAGGGCGGCGGCATCGCCGGCAGCGCCACCGGCGGCGCCTCGCCGCAGACGGTGACCCTCAGCCGCACCACGCACGTGAAGGCGCGCGTGCGCAGGACCGCCACGAGCTGGAGCGCGGTGAACGAAGCGACTTTCACCGTCGCCTTCGCCGCCAACGGCATGCGCGTGACGGAGCTCATGTACAACCCGCTCGACAACGACCCGCTCGAGCCGACGTGGACGGGCGATGACTTCGAGTTCATCGAGCTGAAGAACGTGGGCACCGAGCCGATCGATCTGTCCGGCTTCTTCTTCGAGGGGATCGACTACACGTTTGCCGGCGGTACGGTTGTGCCGACAAACGGGTTCGTCGTGCTCGCGCGCAATCCGGACGCGTTCACGAACCGGTATCCGACCGTCACGCCCGACGGCCAGTTCGGCGGCGGGCTCTCCAACGGCGGGGAGAAGATCCGGCTCAAGAGCGCCGACAGCAACACGGTCGTCAGCGTCGCCTACGAGGACAGCGAGTTGAACGTCTCGGAAGACGACCTCGGCTTCTGGCCGCTGGCCGCGGACGGGCTCGGCTATTCGCTGGTGAACCTCAACCCCGCCGGCGACCCGGACAACCCGGAGAACTGGCGGGCGAGCAAGCTGGAGGGCGGCTCGCCCGGCGCGGACGACCCGGCCCCGGACTACGCCCTCGGCGTGGTCATCAGCGAAGTGCTGCCCCACACCGATACGGAGCTGGGCGACGCGATCGAGCTGTACAACAGCACGCCGAGCCCCATCGACATCAGCGGCTGGTACCTCAGCGACGCGTTCGATTCCGGCAACCCGGGCGCCGGCTACAACCTGAAGAAGTATCAGATCCCGGCCAGCACCACGATCCCCGGCTACGGCTACGCGGTCTACGACCAGACCAACCATTTCGGGGTCGGCACCAACGCGTTCGGCCTGAGCGAATACGAGGACGAGGTCTACCTCGCGTCGGCCGCGGGCGGTGAACTGAACGGCTATGTGATCGGCCTGCGGTTCAGCGCCTCGGACAACGGCGTCTCGTTCGGCCGGCACCAGACCAGCGTGGGGCTGGACGTCGCCGTGATGTCGAACGTGACGGCCGGCGCCGCGAACAGCGCGCCGAAGGTCGGCCCGGTCGTGATCAGCGAGATCATGTACAACCCGGCCGAGACCGGTTCCCCGCTCACCAACGAGTTCGTCGAACTGTACAACATGGCCGCCACGAACGCGGACATCAGCGGCTGGAGCCTGGCCGGAGCCGGGTACGGGTTCCCCACCACAACGGTCATCCAGGCGCAGAACTTCCTTGTGCTCGTCGATACCAACGCGGGGTACTCGGCCGCCGATTTCCGCACCGATCAGAGTATCGATCCCAGCGTGCCCGTGCTCGGCCACGATTTCGACCTGGCCAACGACGGGGAAACGCTGCGGCTCGAGAAGCCGAACACGGAGATCGGCCAGCCGGCAATCCTGATCGAGAAAGTCTGCTACAACGACAAGAGCCCGTGGCCCACGGAGGCGGACGGCGAGGGCCCCTCGCTCGAACGCTACGTGGCGGGCGACTACGGCAACGACCCGGTGAACTGGCGCGCGGCCAACAACGGCGGCACGCCCGGCCGCACCAACACCTTCGCGTCGGGCTTGGCCGTGGTGGAAGGCTCTTCGTGGGCCTACCACGCCATCGGCTCGGATCTAGGCACCAACTGGCGCCAGCGCGCCTATAACGACGCCGGCTGGCCGCGCGGCGACGCCGCGCTCGGCTACGGAACCGACCCGGTGGCGCTTGCCCTCACGACGATCGTGCCCTACGGGCCGGACTCGAACGACAAGTACATCACCACCTACTTCCGCAAGGAGTTCTCGCTCAGCGACAATCCCGGGGAAATCGACAGCCTCGCGCTCGTCTGCCGCTACGACGACGGGTTCGTCGGCTATCTCAACGGCACCGAAGTCACCCGCAAGAACATGCCGGAGGGCACGATCGGCTACCTGACCAACGCCGCGGCGAACCACAGCGGCGGCACCTCGGATTGGGAGAGTGTGGACCTGCTCGCCTACAAGGACGTCCTGGTCGAAGGGAACAACCTATTGGCGGTCGAGGTGCACCAGGAGCTGCCGACCAGCAGCGACATCGTCTGGGACGGCAAGCTGACCTACACGCTCTCCTCGCTGCCGACGGTCGATACTCCGACCCTCCATCCGGACGGCGCCACGTTCACCGACCCGATCTGGGTGACGCTCTCGAACACGACCAGCGGCGCCGACATCTACTACCGGCTCGACAGCGGTACGCCGACGACGTCCGACACGCTCTACACCGGCCCGTTCGAGCTCACCTCGAGCAAGACCGTCAGCGCCCGGGGCTTCAAGACGGGGTACAACCCCAGCAGCGTGGCGTCCGCCTCTTTCACCTATGATCCCCGCGAAGTCCGGTTCTGCGCCGAAACGTCCGGCGCCGGCGAATCGGACGGGACCGCTCTGATCGGCGTGGAGCTGAGTTCCTCGTCGACCAACACGCTGACCGTCGACTACGCCGTCAGCGGCGGGACGGCCTCCAACGGCGTCGACTTCTCGCTCGAGCCCGGCACGCTCACGTTCGCGCCCGGCGAGACGGTCCGCAACGTGACGCTGACGATCCTGGACGACGTCCAGGAAGAGGACAACGAGACCGTGGCCTTCACCCTGTCCAATCCCGGCCCGGCGGGCCTGATTGTCGGCAACCCGGGCACGCACACCTGCACGCTGGCCGACAACGACGTGCTGTTCATCGCCTACAACGACCTGAGCTGGATGCCCGGCCAGCCCAACGCGAACATCACGACGTTCGCGCCCTACGACACCACCAACGGCTGGTCGAGCAGCGGCGAGCTGGTCAACTATGCCGACGGCCAGGGCGTGGGCGTGACGCTCACTCTGGCCGGCGGGGCCTACAGCACCGCCTACACCAACCAGGGCGCCAGCGCCGACCCCGACACGGAGGCAGACGCCATCTTCGACTTCGGCACGATCCTCGACGGGTTCGGCCTCGTTTCGGGCGGCGACATCACCTTCACGTTCGCGGGGATGGAGACCACGAAGCGCTACGAGCTCGTCCTGTTCGGCAACCGCGCCAACCCCGCCTACACGGACTACACCTCCGATTTCATCCTTGCCGGCTGCGCCGGCTTCTCCAACAGCAGCAGCGCGGGCACAACCGTGAAACAGACCTACGTGCCCGACGACACCACCGAGTGCGGCGTAGGTTGGAACACGGTGAACGGGCACGTCATCCGGTTCGAGAACATCGACCCGGGCACCGACGGCGAGGTGTCCGTCACGATGACCACGGTGACGAGCGGCAGGTACTGCAACGCGCTGCGGCTCAAGGCCGTGCCGGCCCCCTCCACCCAGACGCGCAACGTGAAGATCAGCCGGGGCGCCGAATGGACGTACGGCAAGGGCACGGCCGAAGCGTCCAGCCCGGCGAACGCGTGGCGGCTCGTCGCGTTCGACGACGGCGCCTGGCCCGCCGGCGCCGCCCCGGTCGGATACGGCCGGACGAACATCGTGACGCAGCTTGCGGACATGGACGGGACGTATTCGTCCGTGTTCCTGCGCCGGTCTTTCGTGCTCGACAGCCCGGCGGACGTCAGCCAGGTGCAGCTCAGCGTGGACTATGACGACGGGTTCCTGATGTGGCTCAACGGCGAGGAAGTCGCGCGCGTCAACATGGCCGGCGCCGCGGGCGAATTCGTCGCCTGCGACGGCACGGCCGTGAGCAATATGTCCGCCACCTGGGCCGCCACGCTCTCGGGGACGGCCCTGCCCGCGCTCGCCCCCACCAACGTGGCGGCGCTGCAACTGTTCAACTGCCAGCTCACCGGCAGCGGCGACGCCCTGATCGACGCCGAACTCGCCGTGCTCGAAGGCAGCCGGCTGCCGCCGGCCGAGGACGCGGACGCCGACGGCATGGCGGACGACTGGGAGATCGCGTATCTCGGCAGCACCAACCAGCCGCCCGATCTCGACAGCGACGGCGACGGCCTGCTCAACGCCGAGGAGTACGTCGCCGGCACCGACCCGGGCAGCGCGACGAACACCTTCGCCGTCGACGTGAGCGGCGCCGGCGGCGAGCTGATCGTCTCGTTCCCCGCCCTCGAAGCGGCCGGTACGGGCTACACGGGACAGGCCCGCTACTTCACGCTCCAGAATTGCACGGGCCTCGGCGCCGGCGCCTGGCAGGGCGTCGCCGGCTACACCAACATCCTCGGTGAGGGCCAAACGGTCGCGTACACCAACGCCGCCCCCTCCACGAACGCGTACTACCGCGCCCGCGTCTGGCTCATCGGCAATTGACGATTGCGGGGCGCCCTCGGGGTTCGGGCGGGACAGCGGCCCGCTCATCCGCACCTCAAGCGGAAGCCCGCGGGAAATCCTCGACTTGTCCCGGCATTCTGGTCTACACTGCTCCCGACGCTCAGCGTGGCGCGCCGGCACGCACGCCGGGAAGCGAGGAACCATGGCCGCCAAGACGCATCCGAACCTGACGCTGCTCAAGAAGAGCCGCGCGGGGTATCCCGACTCGCCGCGCAAGGCGAAGCTGGAGGCGTTCGAAAACACGCACCCGCAGCGCGACTACGAGATCCGGTTCGACTGCCCGGAGTTCACGTCGCGCTGCCCGATCACGGACCAGCCGGATTTCGGCACGATCACGATCGAATACGTCCCCGATACGCTCTGCCTGGAAAGCAAATCCCTGAAGCTGTACCTGTTCTCGTACCGCAACCACGGCACGTTCCACGAGGAAGCCGTGAACCGGATTCTGGACGATCTCGTGAAGGCCTGCCGGCCGCGCCGGGCGCGCGTGAGCGGCCGCTTCAACCCGCGCGGCGGCATCGCCATCACGGTCACAGCGCAATACCCCTGAACACCGCCAAAAAGCCGAAAAACCGAGGAAATATGAAGAAAATACCAGGCTTCACCCTGATCGAGCTGCTCGTGGTCATCGCCGTCATTGCGGTCCTGATCGCCATCCTGCTGCCCACCCTCGTCAGCATCAAGGAGTATGCCCGCCGCGCCGGCTGCCGCAGCCACCTGCGCCAGCTCGCCGCCGCCTGCGAGCAGTACAAGGCCGACAACAAGGGCATCTATCCGCCCGCCTGGGGCGCCGGCCCCGGCGGCGAGGGCCCCGCCAACCCCAACAAGGACGAGGGCGACAAGAAGGTGCGCAACCCGCTCTATCCGAACTATCTCAACGACCTCGACGTCTGCATCTGCCCGAGCTGCGTGCTGCTGCAGAAGAACGACGACGACGGCTACTACTATGGCATCGACAACGGGCTGCGCTGCTACTTTTACGAGTACAACTACAACCTGAACTACGCCGATTCCCGGCGGCGCACCCCCAAGCTCTACTCCCGAGTCATCCTCTACTACGACCAGGACGACTACCCGCCGCAGGGCGAATGGTACCCCGCCAACCACATGGTCCCCACGCCCGGCGGCCACATCCTCTTCTGCGACTCCCACATCGAATGGGTCGATTCCGACGACAAGCGCGAGGTCTTCGACAAAATCGACGCCGACAAGAAGGACGGCGGCTACGGCGACTACAAGTGAGGCGCGCGCCGCGCCCCGGCCCGGCCCGTCGAGAAAATGCCGCTCGTGTAGCTACACGAAAAGGTTATTCCAACTTCCCGCCCCGCCGCTTCATCGGCCCCGCCTCGCCCGCCGGCGCGCGTTTCTCTCCGTCGTTGGTCTGTTTCCGCGCCCGTTCGGCGCGGAGAATCGCGTTCGGGCCCCTTCGCGGGCGCCGAACCGCCGCGCAAAAAAAATGCAAAAAAACGAAAAAAGAAATTGACGAAATCGATTTTTGTCTTTACATTTCCCGCAATCGTGCAAGTTCGATTAACCCGAATTTGTGCTGTGGGCTCTTGACCGGCAGGTCTTGATTTTGAGCGTCAAGTTCCCGCGCCCCTCGCGAGAGCGAAGGGACGGTGAAGGCTCATGGCATACCAACCAACTCTTTGGGGCCTCCTCAGAGAGCATGAAAGGGGGGGAACGAGCATGGCGAAGAAGAAAGCTAAAAAGGCCAAGAAGGCTACGAAGAAGACGGCCAAGAAGGCCACGAAGAAGAAAGCAAAGAAGAAGTAACGAAAGTTGTTTTGGCGTATAGACGCCGCAAACACAATAGCTCAAGAAGTGGCGCTGCGGAGACATCCGTGGCGCCACTTCTGCTTTGGGGCGAAGGAGGTTCGGCGCGCATGAGGCCGCGGCGGCCGGCCGCCCCGCGATTCGGGCGCCTGCCGGTGCTCGATCCGGACGAAACGCTGATCCAACGCGGGCGCGCTACGCGGTTGCCTTCCGGCAGCGATGCTGCTAACCTGTCTGCGCGCCGGAAGGCCGGGGTGCGAGTGCACGCGGCCGAACCCTTGTCGCGGGCTTTGTCGCCGAACCCGGCGGCGCGCGCCGCGTGAGCGGCCGGCAGGCGTCCTGGAGGCGGAAGCCGGAAGGCGGGTTGGCTTATGAACGGAAAAACGACGAAGACGCTCGGCAACTGGTTGTTCCACGTGTTTCGCGAGGCCGACGGCTCGCTGGCGCTGGAGGAAGCGCTGCATGTGGTGATGGACAGCATCAAGGACTACTTCCCCTGCCAGAGCATGGCGGTGATTCTGATCGACGAAGACACGAACGAAATGCGCATCAAGATCTCGCGCCAGATCAGCTATTCGTTCGTCAAGAAGTTCAGTCGCGCCGGGCCCGGCCCGGCGGTCTTCCGCACGGTCCTGGAACAGCAGCCCCTGCACATCGAGAGGGCGGAGCCGGAATCGCCGCTGTACCGGGAGGTGAAGCTGGAGCATGACTTCACCTCGGCCATTCTGGTTCCGATCATCAAGCGCCAGCGCGGCGTCGGGTTCATCTTCACCGACCGCGGCGCCGACCACGAGCCGTTCGACGAGCCGGACGTCCTGCACCTGCAGGTGCTCGGCTATCTGATCGGAAACCTGATGGAGAAGTTCGAGATTCTGAAGGCGACCAAACACCTCTCCAAGATCGACGACGCGTCCAAGGCGCTGAAGTACGATGCGTTCGTGGAGGCCTTCGCCACCGAGACTGAGCGCGCCCGGACGTATACCTATTCGCTGATCCTGGCCTTGATGGACATCGACGCGTTCCGCAAGTTCGTCGAAACCTACGGCATCGACCGCGCCCATGAGCTCCTGGCCGAAGTGGTGAACGTCGCCAAGCGGCACATTCGCGACATGGATATCCTCGCCCGGTTCGGCGCCGCGGAGTTCGTGCTCTGCCTCTCGGGCATGAGCCGATCGGAAGCCGAGGGGCTGCTCAGGACTATTCGCGACGACATTCAGCGCGAAGTCGCCACGGACAGCACGATCCCAATCGCCGTGGCGATCGGCATCCTGCCGCTCGAAGACGAACGGAGCATGAGGCGCCCCTTCCAGGAACTCATGGCGGCGCTCGGCAAGACCCTCGTCGAAGCCAAGAACGGCCCGCACGACGGACTCTATGTTGCCGGGATGGGGTGAGCAGAGGGGGATCCATATGTACGGCGCGTCAGACCTCAGGAAGGGACTCAAGGTGGAGATCAACGGGGTGCCCTACGTCATCACGGAGTTTCAGTTCGTGAAGCCGGGCAAGGGCCAGGCCTTGTACAACTGCCGGCTGAAGAGCCTGCTCGACGGGGCGACGATGAGCAGGACCTACCGGTCCAACGACAAGATCGACGAGCCGAAGCTGGCGGAGAAGGACGTCCACTTCTCCTATACCGACGGCGCCCACTACGTCTTTCTGGACGAAAACTACGAGCAGGTCGAGGTCCCGGGCGACGTGCTGGGTGATGCGCGGTATTTCCTGACCGAAGAGCTGCCGGTGACGGTGCTGTACCACAACGGCCGGCCCGTCGCCGCGACGCTGCCGACCTTCGTGGAGAAAGAGATCGTGCAGACCGAACCGGGCGCGCGCGGTGACACGGCCACCAACGTGCTGAAGCCCGCGACGATAGACACCGGCTATCAGGTTCAGGTGCCGCTCTTCATCAACGAGGGCGACATCATCAAGATCGATACGCGCACGGGCGAATACTCCGACCGGGTGCGGAAGAAGTAGACGCGTGCGCCGCCGTGCGGAAGGCTGGAAGGATGGAAGACTGGAAGGCTGGAAGGATGGGGGAGCGCTCTGAGTCTCTTCGGCCCTTGCCACGCATTCATCCTTCCATGCTTCGATTCCTCCATTCTTCCATCCTTCCATCTTTCCACTCTTCTGTGCCTTCGGGTGAGTAATGCATGCGACGGTCCAGCATCTGGCGGCCTGCCGCCCGCGCCTCGAGATCCGGAGCCGAGCCCTGCAGGCGATCCGCGGGTTCTTCATCGAGCGCGGGTTCCTCGAAGTCGAGACGCCGGTCCGCCTGCGTACGCCCGCGATGGAGCTGCACATTGACGCGGAGCCCGCGGGCAGCGGCTTCCTGCGCACGTCGCCGGAGCTGCACATGAAGCGGCTGCTCGCGGCGGGCTACCCGCGGATCTTCCAGGTGGGCCCCTGTTTCCGCCGCGGGGAATTCGGCCGAATCCACAACCCGGAGTACACGATGCTGGAATGGTACCGTGCCGGCGCCGACTACAGCGACATGCTGGTCGACGCCAAAGCGCTTGTCGCGTTCACGGTCCGGACCGTGTTGGGGGACACCCGCCTCACGTACCAGGGGACGCCGATCGAGACGGAGCCCATCTGGGAACGGTTCACCGTGGCGGAAGCCTTCATTCGCTTCGCCGGCTGGGACCCGACCGCCGAGTTCGATCCGGACCGTTTCGATGCGGATCTCGTCGAGAAGGTCGAACCGGGGCTGCCCCGGCATTGCCCGGTGATTCTGGCCGACTATCCGGCCGCACGGGCCGCTCTGGCTCGCCGCAAGCCCGGCGACGAGCGGGTCGCCGAACGCTGGGAGCTGTACGCGGGCGGCATGGAACTGGCCAACGCCTTCACGGAGCTGGTGGATCCGGTCGAGCAGCGGGCACGGTTCGACGCGTGCGCGGCGGAGCGCGGGGCGCTCGGCATGGACGTCTACCCCCTGGATGAAGCCTTCCTGGCGGCGCTCGAGAACGGCATGCCCCCTTCGGGCGGAGTCGCCCTGGGCCTGGACCGACTGGTTATGCTGCTTGCCGACTGCAGGTCGCTCGATGAGGTGCTCCCGTTCAGGGGGGAGGCCTGTACGGGCACGGCCCCTAACGCACCGCGACGAGAGGACGAACCATGAGCCTGTTCCGGGAAATGGATCAGTATCGCAGGATCTCCGACGCCAAGGCGGCCGCGGAGAAGTCGGGCACGGCGGCGAAACGCGCGGCCGAGGAACTCGAACTCCTGCAACGGAAGCTCGCCAAGCTCACGCTCATCTGCCGGGCCATGTGGTCGCTCCTCCAGCAGCAGCATACGCTGAGCGAGCAGGATCTGTGGCAACGCATGCAGGAACTCGAGCAGCGGGACAGAGACAGGACCAGCCAGGGCACGCGCGAGGCGCCGAAATGCCCGAAATGCGGGCGGGCCATCAGTCTCGAACACAGCCGCTGCATGTATTGCGGGACGGAGGGCATGCCGGCGGACGTGTTCGACGTGCTCTGACCTGAATCTTCTTGCCATATGCCCCCGTTTGCGTATAGTGCTCCGGACGCTCAGCGGGCACACACGCCCTGTTCCGACCCGACGACGAAGTCCCGAGCGCGGGAGAAAGGACGGCGTGACCCATGGCAACGCGGCTGTATGTCGGAAACCTGCCGTACAACATCACCGAAAGCGACGTCCAGGACCGGTTCCAGGAGGCCGGCCGTGTTGTGGCGTGCGAGCTGATCCTCGACACGTTCACCAGCCGGTCCCGCGGCTTTGCGTTCGTAGACATGGGCTCGCAGGAAGAGGCGCACAAAGCCGTGCAGATGTTCAACGGCACCGATTTCCAGGGCCGCCCCATGGTCGTCAACGAGGCCAGGCCAAGGTCCTAGCCTGCTCTATTCGTACTGGTCGTCGCGAAATAACGCGGCACCGATGGCGTCAATTGGCCAAGGAGTACACCCGATGAAATACCGTGCGCCGATCGTCCTGGCGCTGGTGCTCGCCGGCCTTGCCGGCTGCGCCCGCCAGCCGCGCAATCCTGAAGCGGAGCAGGCGGCCGAAGCCGCGGCGACGACGTGGCTGGAGTTGACCGACGGCAAGAAGTACGATGAGAGCTGGGATGCCGCGGCCGGCTACTTCAAGAATGCCGTCGCGCGCGAGGAGTGGCAGAAGCAACTCCGGGCGCACAGGGACCCGCTGGGCGCCATGAAATCGAGAACCTGCAAGTCGAGGCGGTACATGACGACCCTGCCCGGCGCGCCGGACGGCAAGTACGTTGTTCTACAGTTCGCAAGCAGCTTCGAGCACAAGAAGAACGCCGCCGAGTTCGTGACGGCCATGCAGGATAAGGATGCCGTCTGGCGCGTGTCCGGCTACTACATCAAATAGACGGCCGGCACGGAGCACGGCCGCCGTGCAAAGAGAATCTCCCGCGCATGCATGTACAGCAACAGATAGCGCCAAGACCAGACTCGTCTGAAAGCCCGCTGCCGTCCATTCATCCGCTGGAAACCTCTGCGCAGCATCCGTTGCCGTCCATTCATCCGCTGGAAACCTCTCCGCAACATCCGTTGCCGTCCATTCATCCGCTGGAAACCTCTCCGCAACAT
>JAFGHX010000157.1 GCA_016929905.1 Kiritimatiellia bacterium | reverse complement strand
GAAGCGCCTGAGCTGCCGCCGGGCTTGCGGATTCCGGGCGTGGAAGCGGCGGAAGAGGCCGCGGCGCCGGCCGAGGCGGCGGTTGAGGAAGCGGCGCCGGCTGAGGCTGAAGTACTTGAGCTGCCGCCGGGCCTGCGGATTCCGGGCGTGGAAGCGGCGGAAGAGGCTGCGGCGCCCGCCGAGGCGGTGATTGAGGAAGCGGTGCCTGCGGAGGCCGAAGCGCCCGCATTGCCGCCGGGCCTGGAGATTCCGGGCGTGGCAGCGGCGGAGGAGGCCGCGGCGCCGGCCGAGGCGGTGATTGAGGAAGCGGCGCCGGCTGAGGCTGAAGCGCCTGAGCTGCCGCCGGGCTTGCCGATTCCGGGCGTGGAAACGGCGGAAGAGGCCGCGGCGCCCGCCTGGGCAGCGGTTGAGGAAGCGGCGCCGGCCGAAGCTGAAGCGCCCGCACTGCCGCCGGGCCTGGAGATTCCGGGCGTGGCAGCGGCGGGAGAGGCCGTGGCGCCGGCCGAGGCTGAAGCGCCCGCGCCGGGCCTGCCCATCCCTCCGACCGAGGTTCCCGAAGAAGTCCCGGAGGAGGCCGCGGCGGCAGTCGTTGCGGAAACGACGCCTGTCGAGGCCGAACCTCCGCCTGTTCCCGCGCCACCCGCATGGCAAGCACCGGCTGCCCCATTGCCGGAAGAGGCGGCAGCACCGGCCGAAGCGGCAATGCTTCCGACGGAAGCCCCCACGGTTCCGGGCGTGTTGGCGGGTGTAGCGGCTCTCGGTGCGGCTGCGGAGGCTCCGCCAATCCCGGTTGCCGAGGAAGAAAGGCCGCCTGAGGCCGTTTCCGCCGAACCGGTTGCGGAACCGGCCCGGGAGATTTCGGAGATCAGCGAGCGGCTTGGCGGCGTCAATCTCAACACCGCCAAGATCGAACAGCTGATGACACTTGACGGGGTCACGCTCCGAATAGCGAAAGGAATCGCGGATTACCGCGAGAAGCACGGCCCGTTCAAGAGTATCTGGAGCTTACGCAGCGTGCCGGTGATCGGACGGAAGACGTTCAAGAAGATCACGGGGATGCCCTACAGTGCGAAGGGGCACGAGCGGCGCGAGAAACTGGCGAAGATGCTGAAGCTGCCGTTGCCGAAGATGGCGAGGGTACGGAACATTGCCGAAGCCTTCGCCAAGCAGCCGGGCTTCACGGGCTGCGTCATCTGCGATCGGGACGGTTTCCTGTTGGCGCACGGACGTTCGGAGGAGTTTGCGGACTCGCTCAGCGCGGTTGCCCCGCAGTTGTTCAAGAAGCTGGCGGAGTATCTCGAGTCTGTAGACCTGCAAACGGTGGAGGCCGCGACCTTCTTTGCCGGGGACCTGCCGTTGACGTTCGTAGAGAGCGGGCATATTTGCTTCGTTGCGGTGCATCAGAAGCGCAAGGTGACGATGACACAGATCCGATTCGCGCAGCGGGTGGTGGAGGAACTGGAGTGGTTGCTCGGCCGGCGCGGTTACATCGGGCTGGAGGAGTAGGCGCCCATCAAGATCATTCGCTCTGCGCAGGACATGCAGCGCCTCGCCCGGCGAACGCGGCGGGCGGGAAAGCGGATCGGGTTCGTACCCACCATGGGGTATCTCCACGACGGGCACCTGTCCCTGATCCGGCTGGCGGCCAAGCGAGCGGACTGGGTGGTCGTCAGCCTCTTCGTGAACCCCACACAGTTCGGCCCCGGTGAAGATCTCGATCGGTATCCTCGCGATTTCACCCGCGACAAGGCGCTGTGCGCCGAAACAGGGGTCGACGTGCTTTTCTGCCCGACGGCGGCTGAGATGTACCCGCCGGGGTACAGCGTGTACGTGGCGGAAACCCGTCTCTCAGGCCGGCTCTGCGGTGTGTCGCGCCCGCATCACTTCGGCGGCGTGACGACGGTCGTGGCCAAGCTGTTCAACCTGGTCGCACCGGACTTCGCGGTATTCGGGCAGAAAGACGCGCAGCAGGCCCGGATTGTTCGGCAGATGGTTCGCGATCTGAACTTCCCGGTCAAGATCCGGATTGCGCCTATTGTGCGCGAACCCGACGGGCTGGCGATGAGCTCGCGCAACCGGTATCTTTCCCCCGGCGAGCGCGCAGACGCGCTGTGTCTGCACCGTGCGCTGCAGGAAGCGGAACGGCTGCATCGCGATGGTGAACGTGACGCCTCGGTGCTCAGCGCACGCATGCGTGCGCTGATCGCAGGAGTGGCTTCCGCGGAAATCGATTACATCGAGATCGTGGATGACGAGACTCTTCAGCCGGTCGAAACGATCACCGGCCGCACGCTTGTTGCCCTTGCCGTCAGAATCGGCAAGACGCGCCTGATTGACAATGTGGTGCTCTAATGGGGCGCCTTGTGCGGCTCGCGTGCCTGTGCGCGGGCTTCCCGGGCGGCGGACCAGGCGCTGTGCAAAGCGGAGATGAGCACGGTGACGTCCGCATTCTCGGATTCGAACCGAATGGTCGGGATCTCAGGTTCGTTGTCCGGTTCCACGGAAATCACAACGATGCCGGCTTCCGGGCACAGCTTGGCGATGGCCCTCAGCAGGCCGTCGGCTTCGGCGCCGAGCAGGGCTTTTTCCATGATCATGGCGTCCGGCGGCTGTTGGTCTTGAATCCGGGCGAGCGTTGCCTCTGTGTTGTCCAGACGTTCCACGCGCGCGCCGAGCTCCAGCAGGCGGGCTTCGACGGCTTCCCCGCTGTCGCCCTGCCGGGCCAGGAGAACCGTCCACTGGCCGACCTGAGCCTCGACCTCCCGGCGGAGCGCTGCCGCCGCGCGCTCGGCGGCCGCCGGGCTCGCATAGGGCAGGCACAGGCGCAGAATCGGATAGCCGTCCGGCAGCATCATGACATCCAGACGCCCTCCCACTTGGTCCAGCATGGAACGGACGATCGACTGAATGACGCCGCCGTCTTCGGTGGCGGGCTGGAAGTCGTCCGCCCGAGGGGGTGGGGGGGCGGCGGCCCCGGCCGAGGGATGGGCGGAAATGATGATGAGCGCCGCAAACGTGCTCTCCACGTTGGTGAGATGGTCATGGCCGGGGCGGTTCACCGTGACGCGCAACTCGCCCGGCAGGGCGAGCGAATCGGCGCTGGAGAGGCCGATATTCAGCACCGACTGCTCGACTTGGGACGGCGAGAGCGCGACCGGCGGAAATTCGCCTTCGGCCGAAACGTCGAACCGCCACTTGTCCGAGATGGCCAGGCGCAACAGCTCGCAGGCCTTGTGGACGTGCCTGGCCAGGTCCTCGGTCGGCACGCCGGGTTGTCCCGAACGGCTCAGTTCCAGCAGGTGTTTGGCCAGATCCGTGCCCTTCTGGGCCGAATGCATGATGTCGTCGAGCGACTTCCCCGCCTCATCCGTCTGGGGGAATATCCGGCGCAGAATATCGGCGTGCCCCAGAATGCTGCAGAGGATATTGTTGAAATCGTGCGCCACCCCGCGTGCAATTCGGCCGATCACCCGCAAGTTGGCCATCTGTTGCTCGCGTGTTTCCAGGCGCCTGTTTTCCGTTATGTCGCTGAGCAATACGAGGCGGATGCCTTCTGAGGGTTCCGAGCGGAAACGCATGGTACGCAGGCCGGCGGGATAGACCACGTCCTTCTCGATTTCAAACGGGCCGGACGTCTGCAGCAGACGGGCCAAATCTTCCGCCGTGATAGGCGGGAACACGTCCCGCAGGCGCAAGCCTTGGGCCATTTCGCGCGGTGCGAGAACGCGCGCGGACGGACTGCATCCGGTGATGCGGCCTTTGGCGTCGACAACGATCAACCCGTCGGTCAGGTAGTCCATGGCGTCCACCAGCCGGCCTACGCGCCGGTGCGTTTCCGCCACGGCTATCGAGCGGATCATCCACAGGCCGAGTGCGCCGGAGAGGAACATGAACCCGACGGTCAGCGCCAGGATGGCCCAGGACATGGACTTGATGGTCTGTCCGTACGTCGTATTCGGCACGATTTCCGTGTCGATATAGCTGATGATCGTGTGCGCGGCAACGGCGGCAATCGCGAAGAGCGTGATCAGCAGCACGGCGTACTTCCAGATGGCGCGCGGGAACCATTTCATGCGTGCAGGTCCTCTTCCGTCAATGAGGGGAAGATAGCACAGAATCGCCCGCAGAACAACAGGCAGGATCGGGCGAGCGAAAACCGATGGCATTCGGATGAGGGGTGCCGGCGGGAGAACACAGGGCGGAAATGCCCGCGGCGCTTTCCGGGCGCGAAGCGCGCGCAAAAAAAAAGGGACCCGGGCCGCCGCCCGGGTCCCCTCTGCTTCTTGTTTATTCCTCGCTTTCGAGCGCGCGGCGGGCGAGATGCCTGTGGATGAGCCGGCCGTCCTCGGGAATGCCGGCTTCCTTGATCAGCGTGTCGGGGCTGGCGAGCCCGACGGTGACGAATATGATCGTCTCGTTCTGGTCTTTCACCTTGCGGGTGTGCGTGAACAGATACTTGCCGATCAGCGGAATATCGCCCAGCAACGGCACCTTGCTGATGTCTTCGCGGTCCTGGCTTTCGGTCAGGCCCCCGATGGCCACCGTGTGTTCGTTCTGGAGGGTGAAGATCGTATTGATCTCTTTCTTGGCCGTGACCGGGAAGGTATTGCCGTCGGGCGCCACCTTATCGCGGATGAACCGTGTGAGCGAAGGGGTGATCCTGAGCGTGATGTTGTTCTCCGTATTAATGGTGGGGATCACGTTGAGTTGGATCCCAAACTCGAAGTACGGTTCGTCTTCATCCAGGTTGTACGTGGTGACCGGCGCGCCGCTTTCGGGCGTGGTCGTCTCGCCGCGCACGTTCGGCTCGCGCTCGCCGATGTGGATCTTGGCTTCCTCCTCGTTCGCGACGATAATCTTCGGGTTCGACACGATGTCGACACCGTCGATTTCCTTCAGCGCGCTCAGAACCAGCCTGAAGTCGTCGATGTTGAGGATGGCGGTGCGGATCTCTTCGCTCTCGAAGGGGATAATCGACTCCATGGTCACCCCTTCCTCGTCCATCTCGATGTTGGAGATGTTCTTCCCGCGCGTGATCATCTCGCCAGCCTGGCTCAGATAGGTATAGCTGCCCGCATCCGTTCCGTCGAGCGGATGGTTGTCCTGCAGGGTGTAGCCCCGCGAGCGGCCGTAAATCTGGCCGCCGATCGCGCCTTGCGACTCCACGTCCGATCGGCGCCTGGTTTCGGCATAGCTGCTGGACAGGCCCGACACCCCGAGCGAGAAGTTCTGCAGCAACTGCCAGTTGATGCCGAGGTTCCGGATCGCCGAGTCGTTCAGTTCGACGAACTTGGCCTCGATGAAGACCTGCTTGCGGGGATGGTCGATCTTAGCGACGACCTTCTCGATGTCCTTGAGGTGCACCTCCGTGGCCTGGACGATCAAGGCGTTCCGCGAGGGGAACTGCACCGCCTTGCCGGTGCCGAGCAAGGGGGTGATGCACTCAAAGACGTTCGAGACCGAGGCGTATTTCAGGAACAGGGTCTCGACGATCAACGGGTCGGGCTGATTGGGCGGCCGGGTCACGATACTGTAGACGCCGCTGTCCGGGGGCTTCTCGATGAGGGCGAGGCCGTGCATGTCGAGAATGGCCGACAGCGCGGGCTTCCACTCCACGTCCTCGAGGTTGACGGTGACGGTGCCCTGCAGATTCGTGCCGGTGGCGATGATGTTGGCGCCGGAAATGCGCGTGAACATCCGCACGACATCCTGGAGCGGCACTTCGTCGAGCGTGACCGTGATCAGGTTCTGGTCCTGCGTCGGCTCGGCGCCGTTCTTCATGATGTCCTCATCCTGCTTCAGCACGACGCTCTCCGTGTCGGTCGTCGGCAGAACGTCCTCGACGACGACCTCTTCGGCCGGTGTGACGACGCCCTCCGCGGCCGGGATCTCCTCCAGCGCAGGGGCGGGGACTGCCGGTTCAACGGTTCCGGCCGCTTCCTCTTCGAGCGGCGGCAGTTCGACTGCCGGTTCGATCGCGGCAGGTTCCGCCGGGATCTCTTCCACGGCTACGGGCGCCTCTTCGGTCGACGCCGGAAGCCGGGGCGCGGGCACGGCGGGCACCGCACCGGACGGCGCTGCCGGGGCTTCCTCCACCGCTACCGGTTCCTCTTCCATCGCCGGCGCCTGGGCAAAGGCGGCACCAGCCGTTTCGGTCAACGTCATGTCCGGCAGGATGGCGTCGCCGAGGGTCGGCGGTTCGGGGGCGCTTTCGGGAAGCGCCGGGTCGGCGGACGGTGCGGCGCAAGCTACCGCCGCCATTCCCAGAATGAGTCCCAGCCAGACAAGCATCCGTGTTCTCATGATACACCTCTATTCTGTTGTGTCGCCCTCGCTCAGACCTATACTGCCGATCCCATGCCACTCCCGTGCCGTATGCGGACGTTGGCCTCTGCATGCGGCCGGCTCGATCTTACCATCCAAAGTGCTGCGTCCAGAACCCGGCGGCGCTGCCCATGATGTACCACATGCCGTTCGGCCCCAGGACCGCGATGTCGATTTTCGCATCTCCGTCGTAGTCGGCCTGCACCGGGCTGGCCCCCGACCACCCGAACTGCTGAACACGAACCGAGGAGCTGCCCGAATTCAGTATGTACCACGTTCCGGACGGCTGGTTGTACAACGCAATGTCGTCCTTGCCGTCGCCGTCGTAGTCGGCCGCGACGGGGGTCGGCCCGGACCATCCGAATGCGCGCGTGTAGAACCCGGCGGCGCTGCCGAGGATGTACCAGGTTCCGGAGGCGAACACGGCAATGTCTGCCTTGTTGTCGCCGTCATAGTCGGCCTGCACCGGGCTGGCCGCGCCCCACCCGAACTGCCGCACCTGAATCGAGGAGTCGATCGACTTGCGGATGTACCAGGTCCCGGACGGCTGGTTGTACAGCGCGATGTCGGCCTTGCCGTCGCCGTCGTAGTCGGCGGGCACCGGGGTCGGGCCCGTCCACCCGAACGTCCGGGTGTAGAACCCGGCGGCACTGCCCAGGATGTACCACATCCCGCCCGGCCCGAACACGGCGACGTCCGTCTTGCCGTCGCCGTCGTAGTCGGCGTGGATCGGCGCCGCCGCCGCCCAGCCGAACGCCGTCTGGGCATAGCCCAGCGTGGTCGTCAGCAGGTACCAGGTCCCGTTGGGCTGGTCGTACTTCCAGAAGTCGCTCAGGCCGTCGCCGTCGAAATCGTTGGGCGCCGGCCCGCCGGGCACCACGCCGGGCCCGACACTGCCGAACCGTATGATCCGGTGGTTTTCCGTGTCCGAGACGTACAGGTTCCCGAACGGGTCCTCGGTCACCCCGGCAGGGCCAACAAGCGTGCCGGTTCCCAGGAATTCCGACCACGACTCCGTCCGGCTCATCTGCATGACGCGGTTGGCGCCCGTGTCCGCCACGTAGAGGTTGGTGCCGGACCCCATGTGCAGGTCGGTCGGGAAGGTGAGCATGCCTTCGTTCACGGCGCTGCTGGCCAGCAGGCTGATGAAAAGGCCGTTGCTGTCGAACTTCTGGACCCGGCTCACCAGGCTGCCCGGATCGGCGTCGGTGACGTACACGCTGTCGGCGTCGTCCACGGTCACACCGGCCGGCGCGCGCACGAAGCCGTTGGTGAAGCCGTTGCTCACAAAGACGCTCCACGACCCCGTTGCCGCCGTGAGCTTCTGGACGCGGTGGTTGTACCGGTCGGCCACGTAGACGTTGTCCATCGAGTCGATCGCGATGCCCACCGGGCCGTTGAACAGGCCGACGGCGCTGCCCTGCCTGCCCCACGCCTGAACGAACCCGCCCGTGCCGGTCAGCTTCTGGATGCGGTGGTTGTTCGCGTCGGCCACCCAGAGGTAGCCCTGCGAGTCGAGCGCGACGTCGAACGGCTGGTTGAACTGGCCGTTGCCGCTGCCGTAACTGCCGAGCACGCCCCAGGTGTTGTTGACGGGGTTCAGGATCTGGATGCGGTGGTTGCCGGAGTCGGCCACGTACACGTGGCGCGTGCCGTCCACGACAAGGCCGCGCGGCTCCTTGAACCGGCCCGGCGTCGTCCCTTCACCGCCGAGGATGTAGGCCTCGTGGTAGGTGGCGCTCAAGTCCACCGTGGCGCTGCCGGTGAAAGAGGTCGTGATTGTGCTGGGCGTGATCCAGTTGTTGATGTCCTTGAACTCGATGCTGTAGGTGGTGCCCGCGCTCAGCCCGGCGAGCAACGCACCGCTGTTCATCCAACTGTTCGTGCCCAGCCGCCACTGCGCGCCGGCCGAGACGACCGCCGCGGGCAGAAGCGTCACGCGCAGGCTCGGGCTGCCGGTGTCCAGTGTATAGGTGCCATAGTAGTAGGTGACCTTGCCGCCCTGGATCGTGACGGGCGCCGCCGCCGGCGCGGTCCAGCCCGTGATCTCGCGGAACTGAACCGTCTGCGTGCCCGCCGAGATGTTGCTCAGGACCGTGCCGCTGTCGTACCAGTCCGCGCCGTTGATCGACCACAAGGCGCCGTCCTCAATGGCTTCGGGCGGCTGGATGAACACCTGCAGCGCGCCCGTCTGCAGGTAGGTGTTCGTCAGCACGGTCGTCTCCCCGCTGACCAGGGTGACGGCAACGTCGGCGGGCGTAATCCAATCGGTGATCGATTTGCAGATCACGGTAACGCCGAGCCCGTCGGTCTCGGTACGCTGGATCTGCTCCCCGCTGTTCTTCCATTCGCCCAGCCCCTGGATGGTCCATTGCGCCCCGAGCGCGCGGGCTTCCGACGGCTGCAGGTAGACCTGCAGCGTGGCCGGCGGCGCCACCGCGCCCTGCAGCACGAATTCGACGTTGCCGGCGATCGTGCCGGCGTGCTGCCATTGCAGGAGCCAGTCCTGCGTGTAGCAGAAGTCCTGCGGCCCGTACGGCCAATGGAACTCGGCATCGAACGCGGGGAAGGTGGCGTTCGTCACCGCCTGCCCGTCGTCGAACGTGAAGTAGTTGACGAGGTTCGCTTCGTTCGGGCCGTCGAGAGCCGATTCCATGTTGTCGCGGACCTCGGCTTCGGTCCGGACGACTTTCCACAACCGCACGTCGTCGACGAACCCTTCGAAGTCCTCGCCGATGCGCAGGAAGGTCTCGCCGCCCCGGCCGTTCATCGGGCCCGCGGGCGATGCGCCGGCCAGGGAGACCGATTCGACGCCGTTGGTGTAGAGCGTGAGCGTGGAGCCGGGCGCGTCGTAGGAGGCCGCGATATGCGTCCATTTCCCCGTTTCGAGGGTGCCGGAGGTGACGCGGAAGGTCGTGGCGTTGGCATCGGCCAGCACGTAGCCGGCATAGGCCTTCAGGGTGCCGTCGTTCAGAACGCCCATCTCATAGTTGACGGCGTTCGTGCCGCCGTCCAGGTTCTGGACGACGCGGCGCACGAGCGTGCCGGCGTCCTCGCTGGCGGCGAAGATCCATGTCTCGAGTGTCCAGGAGGTCAGCCGCTGGAACAGGCTGTTCGGGACCTCGACGTAGTCGGTCGCCGCGCCGCCGAACTGCAGGCATTGCGCGCGCGACGGGGCCGCCGGGTCCTTCGGGCTCGTGCCGCTGGCCGATTCCTCGCTGTCGGCCAGGCCGTCGTCGTCGGTGTCCACCATGTCCGGGCGGCTGCCGAGCGTCTGCTCGACCGTGTTGATGATTCCGTCTTCGTCCAGATCTTCCTGCCCGTCGAGGATGCCGTCCTGGTCGGTGTCCTCCGCGTTCGGGTTGGTCCGCGCCCAGAATTCGTATACGTTTTTCAACCCGTCCCCGTCCGGGTCGCCGTCCGCGCCGTCAACGGCGCTGGCCGAAAGCGGGTCGAGATGGTTCACCATCTCCCAGCCGTCAGGCATCATGTCGCCGTCGCTGTCGTCGGCGCCGCGCTTGTCCACGCCGATCACGTCGGCGTACACGTTCGTATCGAACGTGAAGCCGTTGGTCAGCGCATAACCGAAATCGCCGTAGAAGTACGCGTTGGTCACTCCGCCCACCAATCCGCTGCGCGCTTTGCGGGCGAAGTCCTCGGCGCCGACCCCGCCGTCGTCGAAACGGAAATAGGCAATGAGCCCAACGGATTCCTGCGGGACTAACCGTCGCCGATACTCCTCAATCTGCCCCGGCGTGCGTGCGACCCCCCAAATGCGGACCTCATCCACATAGACATCGTTCACGAAACTCGTATCGGGGGACTCCCCTATGGTGGGAGGCGTAAGACAGGTGTACCTGACGTACGAGAGCGCTTCCTCATACACACGCTGCTCCTGCACGAACACCCCATCCAGATACAACGAGAGACTGTTCGCGGCATGATCCCATACGCCCGCAATGTGAACCCATCGGTCAGTCGGAATGGCGGGTCCGCGCACCGAATATCGGTATTCGCCCTGTGTGTAGAAGCTGATTTCCGGCACGTCATTACTGAGCGACAATCGACAGGTGTGAGAAATCGTAGGCTCATCGATTGGCCCGGGAATGTTGATGAGATAGCCGGACTTGCCTGCCGCCATGATTTTCACGTAGCATTCCATCGTCCAATCCCGGGCATGAATCAGAGGACGATAGCCGCCGGTCGGACTTCCGTCGGGATCGGGAAGCGGAATGCCTCCGGCATCGGAAATCCGTGCGCAACGGCGAATGAACGGATGCATCGAATGGACGGGGCTGGAGCCAATGCCCACGCCCTCAAACTCCTGCTGCAGTTCGGTGTTGTCGCCTGTGCCGTCGTCATCCGTGTCGGTGCCCCAGTCAAAACCCAGACTGATGGTCGGCAGAGCGGCACCCAGTGTGGTATTCGTCGGATCCGAGACGCCGCGGAACCAATGATTGGTTCCAACATAGTACATGTTCCCGCGCAGGAGGCCGATGCCCTCGAACGTACTGTTCGGTCGCCAGTTGTGCTGGTTCGGGTTCGTCTCGTCGCCCGTGCCGTTGATGTGCTCGTTGGTGGCAGCCCGGTTCCCGTCTTGGCCGTGGAACTCCTGGTAGTTGATCAGCGTATCGCCATCGGGATCGCCGAAATAGCCGTCGTTGCCCGTGGCGACTCTCGGGTTGAGGTTATACTCCAGTTCCCATCCGTCGGGCAGCAGGTCCGTGTCGCTATCGGGGTCGCCGGGATCCGTCCATTCTTCGTCCTGCAACTGAACCATGGCGTTCGAAACCGAGCCGGCGGCCACGCCCATGTCGAGCGGCGGCACAAAGGCCCTCAGTCCGTTAGCGTCCATGGCCGGCAGCGTGACGGCGCCCCCCAGCCAGATGTCGTTGGTGCCGCCTTCTCGAAGTTCGACGAGCAGGCATTGCTCGCGGTAGTGCGTTAGTCCGTCGACATCCCAGTCCGCGGCAGGATCGCCCGCCGATTTGGGGTCAATCCCGGCCGCCTGCTTGAACCACCCGGCTTCGAAACTGTCGATCAGCGTGTCGCCGTCGGTGTCGAGGTCGATCGGGTTCAGGTCGTCGGTGCTGCCCGTGTTGCGCGCGATGCCCGTTGCTTCGCCCGGATCCTGCTCGAGCGGGCCCTTGCCGTCCATGCCGCCGTATTCCTGGAGATTGGGCAGCCCGTCCCCGTCCCAGTCCGCCGCGGCGTCGTTGGTGCACGCGTGCGTGCCGGTCCCGTTGGCCCAGTGGTCATACTCCCAGTCGTCGTCCATCGCATCGCCGTCTGTATCGAAATTCGCCGGGTTCAGCATGCGCAGTTGGGCGATGTTCTTCGAGATGTTGTATTCGGCCAGATTCGACAGGCCGTCCTTGTCATAGTCGGTGCTGCCGGATTCGTCCAGGTCGTCGAACCAGTGCACCTCCCAGTAGTCCGGCAGGTCGTCCTCGTCGGAGTCGTCCACGCAGGTGATGTTGAAACCGAGAACCACCTTGCCGTCGGCGATGGTGGCGGTGGCGGTGACGCTGCGCGGTTCGCCTTCGTCATAGCCGCCGTCGTTGTCGCCGTCGATAAAGGCTACGACATTGTAGCTGCCGTTCGGCAGAGCGCCGCCCAGCGTGTAGGGGTAGGACGATCCGGAGATCGGACACGCGGCTCCGAACGCCACCAGCGTCTGACTGGTGAACGGCGTACCGGAAACTTCCGCGTCGGCATTCCAGAGCCCTACGATCAGAGCGGCCGTGCCGGAGCCGTCGCCGAAAGCCGTGGTGCCCGAGGCGTTCGTAAAGACCAGGTTTTGCCACTGGGACTGGCTCTGCACGCTGCCTGATATGCTCACCGCCGCCGCCGGCCCGATCGCGGCGGCGTAAGCCAGCGCCCCCAGCAGAGAGAGGAGTAGAAAGCGGCTGGGCCGCAAGTGCTGCGTTTTCATGAGTCCGCTCCTAGCTAGTTGGTCTGTTCGACGGCAGCCACGGCCGTGTAGCCCCGGCTGTCGGTTACCACTACAATGTTGGCTCCCACCGAAGCTCCGTTTCGCGTATAGACCGCGTCGGCCCGGCCGCCCGTGACCGTGCCAAGGCTGATATCGCTCACACTCCAGGTGTAGGGCTCCTTGCCGCCCGAAACCGAGAAATAGGCGGTCGTGTCGTCCGCCCCCATCGAAACCTCCGTCGGGTCCAGAACCAGGTCCTCGTAAGCCTTGCCGCGCGGGTTCGGATCCCACGGATTCGAGTTCAGGTAGTCCTTGACTTCCTGGGCGTCCGGCTCATCCTCGCAGCCCGCCATCCCCACCAAGCCGATCAATCCGATGGCGCAGCAAAAAACGACTGCCAGTCTTCTCATCAGCTTCTTCATCGCGTTTCCTCCGTAGAAGGCTGCCAAGCGCCTCGCTCAGCGGCAATTGTCCAAGCTCGGAATTCGCTACCCAGTCCTTATGCCCGATCGTTTCCCAAACGCACACACCTCGGTCTGCCGGCGGCATGGCTCCGGCCGAAATCATCAGAACCCGCAGCAAGTCTCAGCTTATTAACAGGTTATTAACAGCCAAACGCCAACAGAAAGCAACAAAAAAATACAATATGTGCTACTTTTCTTCAGGGGGCGTGCTGGGGGCGGCATCGTCCTCTCCTGTCGGTTGCGCCGAACCCGCTTCTTCGCCCGCGGGAAGTTTGACATTCTTCATATCCTTTACCGGATCGAGCTTGACGTGCCTGTTCTCGTCGATCTCGCGGACCTGGAACCAATACGTCTTATTTTCGTACTCGACAGAAACCTGGTCACCGGCCTGGACCCAATCGTTGTTGATGAAGGCGAACCACGTGATTTTGCCGGTCTTCTGATCCAATCGCTTGGCGATACCGCCGAGCGAGAGGTGCTCCTGGGCGGCTTTCCAGGGATCGACCTTGGGCATTACCGGGCCGGTTGGGTTGACCACGACGGCTTCTTGGCTGTCTTCCGCAAGCTTGGGCACGTACCAGATGGGCCAGAACGGGTCACGAATGACGATGCCGTTGGCATCCACGTCCGCGCGAGTAGCGGCGTCGACAACAGCTTCGGCCCCCGCCACGGTCGCTTCGCTGCCTGTGGCGGGTGTTGCCGTCTGCCTGCCGGGCTGAGGTTGAGGTGTTGTGCGGCCCGGCCCGCCCGGCTGCATGCCCGGCGGCATACCCGGCATTCCCGGCTGCATGCCCGGCGGCATACCCGGCATTCCGGGCTGCATGCCCGGCGGAGCGCCTGGCGCGGACGGGGCCTGTGCGGCGGCAAGTGGCGGCGCGGCCAAGGCCGCGGCCAGCACCCAGGACGGCAGCATGCGAAGCGGCTTCATGGCGAAGCTCCTTCCGATGGCTCCCCGGTCTTCTCTTGCTCGCTGAGGAACTCGGCTAGCCCGTTCTGTCTGACCCAGATGGTCCAGGCCAGGATCAAGTCGACCCTATGCTGGTGGAATCCGGTCGCCTGCCCGGCCGCGGTGATGGAGGAAACGCTCATGTACGGGTTTTCTTCCTCGACGAGACGGATGAATTTCTTGAGCTGGGCGTAGCTGCACCGCGTCTGCACGCTTGCCCGGTAGAGTCTGAACTTGGGTGCGCCCGCTCGCGCCGCCGAAGTCGGTGCGCCCCGTCCGCCCCGTCCGCCCCGTGCGGCCGGCGGCGCCGCCCTGTCGCCGGCCGCACGCGCGGGCGCCCGGGCGGGCAGGTCCCGGGGATCTGTCTGCGCCACGTTTTCGATGACGATGCCCGCCGCCTTGCCGTACTTCTTGACCAGTTCTCGAATCACGATTTCGTAGTTGTCGAACATCGGTTCGGGGATGTGCGCCTTGGATATGGCGACGATCTCGTTGGTTGCCTGCGTGTTCTGTCCCTCGATCTGGGCGGCGGCCTTGAGCGTCTGCTTGTACTTGTCGATCTCGCCCTGCACGCTGTTGAGCTGGTTGCGCGTCTTCTTGATGTTCTTCAGCAGCGGATTCAGCCCGAAGCGCAGCCCCGCGAACAGCGCGCCGCCGCCAATCATCGCGGCCAGAACCGCGATCTGGATCTGTTCCTTTGTTTTCGGCAGCTTCATGCGCGCCTAATTCCCTTCCTTACTTCCGTCTCTTCTTGGGGGCGGGCGCCGGCTTCTTTGCCGGGGGCTCGAGCTTGCGCGGCTCGTACACGCACTCGATCTCGAATGCGAGTTGGCCGGGTTCCGGGTGCGCGCTGTTGTCGACGGTCGGAGTCACCTCCCGGGTGATTCCCTCGAAACCGGGCGCCGTCTTCAGCTTCGACACCAGTTGGCTCACGATCTCGTCCGGGCGCCGGCCCTGCGCCGTCACGGCGAGGATCAGCTTGTAGATGCGACAGGGAACTCCGTCGACAGACTGGATGTTCTCGCTCATATCCAGGCGCGTCACCTGCAGGCCCTGGTTGCGGGCCGGGTCGACCATGGGATGGATGACTTTCTGAATGGCGTCCAGCTGCTCGAACCAGTCCATCCGCGACGCGCGCACCGCCTGCAGATCCTCGAGAACGGCGACGTTGCGCGCGACCTTGTCGCGCAAGGCCAGCGTGGCCTCATACTGAGGCTTCTTCTGTTGCAGATAGCCCTGCGCCTCCTTCAGCCGGCTCTTGACGCTGGCGTAGCCGAAGATGACCCAGGCGACCAGCGCCAGCACGATGATGGGCGCCAGAATGGTGGCGATGCGGATGATGAACGTCAGCCGCACCTGGTGGCCGCTGCGCCGTTCCGTGTCCAGCATCAGATCGATGTGTAGATCCATCTCGAATCGCCCCTACTCGCACGTCGCCCGGAAAGCCCGGGGAACCGCGAATGAACGCCAATGAACGCGAATGGATATCGAAAGAAAGCGTCGCTGCGCAAGGCATGCGTCCCTTGACACAGTAGCAGCGCCCATGGTCACGAGGTCGTCGCCCCGATGCGTTCTCAGCAATTCGCGTCTATTCGCGTTCATTAGCGGTTCCTCTTCCGGGCCGGCGGCTAGTCACGCAGAAACGCCGATAACCCCGCCCCGATCGCCGCCGACAGACGAGACTCCTGCCCCTGCAGATGCTCCGGCACGGCGCCCGCCTGTACCGTCAGCCCGGCGAGCGGATCCCAGGGCTCGGCCTGCACGCCGGTCACGTGAATGAACTGCTGCATGCTTTGCGCCGAGGACTGCAGCGTGCCCGAGACATAGATTTTCGGAATGTGGCATTGATCGCGCCGCTCGATGAAGTCGCGCGAGATCACGAGCTGGCGCAGGAACGGATCCAACACCTCGTTCACCGCCTGCGAAATGTCGAAGGAGCCGTCGGAGAGAATGCCGCGCGCGGTGTCCGCGTCGACACCGAGCGCCTGCTGAATCTTGTCGCAGATCGTGTCGCTGCCGATGTCGAACTTGCGCAACAGCACAAGCGTGCCGGAATTGAAGAAAGCCAGGAACGTCGAGGTGGCGCCGAACTCCACCACGCCAACAGCCTCTTTGTCGTGCTGTGTGCCCGGCCCGTTGAGGAAGGCGGTCAACGCCGCAAGGCCCGAAAGCTCCATGGAACACGGCACCGGTATGCCCGTGCGGAACATCGACAGGGCGTTGGCAATCGTCGCCTCGGGCAGCGCCGCCGCGAGCAGCTTCGTCTCGGCACGACCGTGGCCTTCGCTTATTACCTTATAACCGATCCGGTACTCGCCGCTGTCCAGCCCCATGTGTTCCTTGATCTGCCCGTAGGCGCCCGCCTCCTCCACCTTGCCCGGCAGGCTGAGCAGCTTGATCACCGATTGGCGGTCCGAAACGCCCAGCGCGCAGTAACGGGCCGAAAAAGCCTTGGGTAACTCCAGCAGCGCGTCGCCACCGGGCGGCTGAAACACGTCCGCGGCGAGCAGCGAAACGGCGTCTGCGGACTTCTTCAGCATCACGGCTTTTACCCCCGTGGTGGCCACGTCGATCCCCACGATCTCCGTACGGCCACGACTGAATTTCTTCAGAATCTCGTCCGCTGAAATCATAGTCTGCCCTGGCGCTGCCCTCGACGACACCGCCCCAGCCTTCGCTCCGTTACCCGGCTACATGCAGTAGGTCCCGCGCCCGTACACGGAAACTACAGACCCGCTATCAAGCACGTTCCGTGCCAGAAAATGCTTGAAATTAGAATAAAGTTCCAGCAACGTCAACAGGAAAAGCAACTCGCCACGCCTTTCTCTTCGGCTATACAACATATCGCCCGGGCTGCCTGCTCCTTAAGTAACCCAGCCCTTACGCCGATCCAACGCCGGACCAATCGCCCATTTCTTGCCCGATTTCTTCACTTTCGTTTCTCAGTTTTGCAAATGTGAGAAAAAAGATGTTTGGAAAACGGGGGTGTGCATAACTTTTTCTTGCGCGCCGAACCGAGGATAGCGGAACATTCGCGGCGAATGTGGGCAGATTTTCGATGGATCAGTCACGGGTGCGCAGACCGACCACGCGACAAAGAAAGAAATGCCGGTTTGCCGGGGCTGTTGGCATGCATTATGCTCCGTAGTCAACAACGGGCGTGTGGCTGTGAGGCCGAGCCCGGCGCGATTGCGAGGACACTCTCTCGGGCCGCAGGCAAACGTTAAGGAGAACGACAACACAATGCAAGCCGTGAACAGACTGCGAAGCGAAGAGGGGTTGTCGCTCATCGAACTCGGGATAGCCATGTTGCTGCTGAGCATCGTCATGGCCGGGGCCTTCGGGCTTGTCTTTCAGGCGGGCCGCATGAACCGAATGGCGCGCAACCACTATGTGGCGATCAACATCGCCAAGAACCGTGTCGAACGCGCGAGGAACTTCGAGTACAGCGACCTGTATCTGCTCGCCGAGGCGGGTTTGACGGTCGACGAAAACGGAAGCCCGGCTCCGGAAGGCGGCTACCGGCGCGCCACCCTTGTGAACACGAACTATGCCGAGCGGCTCACGGAAATGACCGTGCGGGTCGAGATACGCGACATCGGCACGGGCACTTTCAGAGGGGAAGAGGAAGTTCTGAATACACTGTTCACACACTACGTGGAGCCTGAGGAATGAAACAACGCTGTTCACGTGAAGCAGGCTGGACGATCATAGAAATGGTGATCGCCGCGGTTCTGACGGGAGTTGTCGTCAGCGCGGCCATCTCCAGTTGGTGTTTCCTGATGCGGGGCAACCGCATCAACTCCGTGCAGAACGAATTGGACATGGATGTACGCATCGCCATGGAGTATCTGAAGCGCGACCTGCGGCTCTCCTCGATGGACAAGATCTTCTTCTTTCCCGAAGGGCCCGGCCCCTACACGGCGATCAGCTTCCCGCTCTGCCGCGACGACGACGGCGACGGCTCCGTGGAGACGAACGCGTTCGGCAAGATTCTCTGGGACCAGACGGTTATCTACCACGTGTTCGAAAGCACGCCCAACGAACTGCGCCGCACGGTGTTCGATCCCCGCGACGAGAACCTGACCGACGAAGAACGGCAGACGCAACTGGCGGACGTGGTCGCCGCCGGCGACGGCTATTCCACCCACAACGCTTCCAACGCGCTGGCGCCGCACATGCTGTTCAAGAACCTGTTCGACTGGTCGCTCGGCGCGAAAGGCGCGCGCTACGACGCGTATGCCGGCACGCTGGACCGCGAGCGGAACGTGCTGCTCGGCTCGGCGGCACTGACCAACGGCTCGCACGAGTTCAAGTTCTCCGTCGTCGGCAAGAACCCGTCCAGCAGCGGGTACAAGATCGGGCTCGACTCGCTCATCGTTTCGCCCTGCGGGCTGAACCGCGAAGCGGAGGCGCAGCTGCCCGTCACGGCCGAATCGGGCGCGACCGCCAACTTCGAGTACATGTGGAACGGGTCCTGGAGCGGGAACCATCACCTGCTGTTCCCGGCCAGCGCGATCGGCCACTCCCTCGCGCTCACCATGGACAACGACCGCTGGGAGGAAACGAATTTCCGCGCGACCGGCGCGAAGTGCGAGGAGGCCATGGTCTACTTTGACTTCGGCTGGTGGCCGCACGACTACGTCGTGACCCTGCCGGGCCCCAACAACGTCGAGCCCTGGAGCGCCTGGGCCCAGACGGGCGGCGGCAGCGACTGGTACCCCGTCGACAACGCCGCCGCCGGCTGCGCGGTCCGCATCCTGCTGCGCGGCGAACAGATGCTGCACGGCGGGTACGTCCCCGATTCCGGCGACATGATCCGCAATCTGTACATCTACGGATCCGGCGCGCCCGGCGGCCAGTTCCGGATCGCGGGCGACAAAGCGTGGGTCGCCGAGGCGGCCAACCTCTCCTCGCCCACCCCGGACGTCAAGCCCGACACGATGACGGAGTTCCCGCTCAACCACTACAACTACGGCTGGACGAACACGTGGGTCGACCCCAGCACCGGCGAGACGAACAACTGGATCTACAACTACGACTACTTCTATGCCTACAACATCCCCTGCAAGCTGGAGAAGGAGAAGAGCTATATCGTGACGTATCTGGTCGACCCCGGCAAGGGCAACCCCGTCCGCTACACGGAGACGAATCCCGGCGTGCCGGGCTCCTACCTGTTGCCCGCGGCCACGGCCGACGATACGACGAATGCGGTCTGGAGCACCATGCCGGCCTTGACCACCTCCCCCTGGCTGATGGGGCTGTACTACATGTACCCCTCCCCCTTGAGCAACGGGTGGTTCACCTCCCAGGTCGCCGATACGCTCCTGGAGGATCCGATCTACAAGCGGATGTCCTGGTCGCAGTATCTGCCGAACAACTCGTACATCTATATGAAGGTGCGGGCGGGCGACCAGGACGATCTTTCCGATGCGCCGGCGTGGAGTAATTGTACCGCCTATTCCAGCGCGCCGGTCTCGCTCAATGCGCTCAGCGGCCGGTATGTCCAGTTCCAGGCGGAACTGGTTTCGGATCCCTACGGGTGGGATACCCCGAAACTGAAGGACGTCACCATCGAGTGGAACGGCGAGCTGCGTGTCGCCGATATCGGCGGCACCTTTACCGTCGGGCCCGACTACGGCATTTTCGAAGTCACCGTGGACGGCAAGATCCTGGCCAAGGGCGTGACCGTCGATCTGGAGATCTACGAGGATGTGCGAACGTTTCAGGTCAGTAACACGCGTCTGACTTCAGCCATGACGGCTGAGATCGAACCGCGAAACAGCGGCAAGTAGAGGAGGTCGGCCATGAAAGCGCTGCGTACAGGCGAACGGGATGGATCCGCCATTATCACCGTGTTGTTCATTGTGTTCCTGGTGCCCGTCGTGGCGGCGACGGTCATCAACTTCTCCAAACAGCAGCAGCACCAGGTGAAGATCGCCATCAACCAGATCAAGGCGCAGGTGATCGCCGAGGCCGGCGCCAACGAGGCGTACGCCATCCTGGTCGGCGATTTCGAGCAGCGCACCAACGCCGCGGCGTTCCCGCCCGTCGACTACGCGGGCGGCGGTTACGACGCCACCGTCTGGCCGGTCGGCGACGACATGGCCGTCATCTGCAGCACGGGCACCCACGAACGGGTCGCTTCGGTCATGCTGGACGTCAAGAACTACGGCGGCCACGATCCGGGCGAGGACCCCACCAGCCCGTGGTCCAAGGCGGTCATGGTCAACGGCACCATCGCGCACAACGGCGCCGGGAAGTGCGTCGGCGACGTGCACAGCAATCAGGAGCTGACCGCCAACGGCTCGATCACCTGGGGCTCCGTCGCCGACGGCGAGGAAGCGAACGTCACGGTGGTCGGCGATTTCCGGGTGAACGGCGGCGCGGACATCAACGGCGACGTCAGCGCGCCGAGCATCCATGTGACGGGCGTGAACGACATCCACGGCGACGAAAATGTCGGGCCGGTCCCGCCGTGCACGTATCCGACCCTGAACCTGACGCCGTACTACAATATGGCCGCGGCGAACGGCCAGGTCTACGGGGGCGGCACCTACAACGACCTGCCGTGCCCGGAGAACATTCCCGGCGGCGTCGCCTGGTTCAACGGCAACGTCACGATCCGGGGCGGCGCCACCTACACCGGCTGCCTCATCTCCACGGGCGACATCCGGTTCAACGGCACGATCGACCAGACCCTGGCGCAGGACGCCGAAGGCAACGATCTGCCCGCGGTCATGAGCCGCGACGGCGGCGTCAAGGTGAACGGCACCCACGTGATTAACGGGCTCGTCTACTCGCCCGGCGACATGACGCTGAACGGCGCCGGGTCGATCCACGGCACGCTGATCGTCGGCGGGAACATGGACTTCAACGGCACCTACGGCGACGTCTACTACGACTACAGCTATCCCGGCACGCCGGGCGTCGACCCGGCGGGCGGAGATATTATCGGGGTATCTGCCTGGCAGAAATAGGGGCCGCGCAAAGGGGCAGGGCCGCGCAGGGAACAGGGAGTGGCGGCCAAGAGGGCTGCCGGCAGATCCAGGGGATTGGCGCCGGCCCGGCATCAAGCCGGGTCGGCGCTTCTCTAGCGAAGCTTCGCCTCAAACCGACGAGCTTTGGAAAGCACGCCCCAGAATAGCCACAAAAAGGCACAAAAGGCGCAAAAAAAGAG
>JAFGHX010000015.1 GCA_016929905.1 Kiritimatiellia bacterium | reverse complement strand
TCTGACTTCTGCCCTCTGCCCTCTCAGCACCCGAAAATTTCTTGTTTTTCGTTGCCGTTCTCGACAACTAACCCTCTCCCCCGAGGGGAGAGGGAACATGCCGCGACCGCATCGCCATCAGTGCCCCCGTGCCGAAGCTGCCAATCCGGGCTCCCAAGTCGTGGCGCGTAGCCGTCGCCTGTGTCCTTGGCACACGTGTTGTCTGTGTCATGGGTTGCACGCTCTGACCTCCTCTCCCCGCGGGGGAGAGGACAGAGGTGAGGGGGGTGTCCACTCACGTCCCCCCTTGAAATCCGCCAATTCGCCCCTACTCCCGCTATTCGGCGATGGACGTTGACTCTTCTTCCCTGGGCGGGCATCATTTCTTCTCATACCCTGCCGGCTCGGGGCATATATCGGGTGAGAAGCGAAGCCTATGAACGCGCGTGATTGTGAGCTTCTGCGCGATTTCGTGGAAAACGGGTCTGAGGATGCCTTTCGCGAAATCGTGGAGAATTACACCGGGCTCGTCTACGGGACGGCCTGCCGGTCGCTTGGCGACCGGCACCTGGCAGAAGATGCCGTTCAGTCAACGTTCATGATTCTGGCGAGAAAGGCACGGGGACTGAGCAGGCAGGTTATGTTGGGAAGCTGGCTGTACAGGACGGTATCGCTCGTGTGTTCGCATATGAAGCGGGCGGCCATGCGGCGCAGGAAGTGGGAAGCCGTCGCCAAGAAGACGACGGAACTGACGGGCGCACTCCGGGGCGAGGCGGAAACGACGTGGGCGTTCGTCGAGCCCCTGCTCGACAGGGCGTTGCAGTCGCTCTCGGCCAAATCGCGCGATGCGGTCGTGTCGCGCTATCTGCTGGGGAAATCGACAATGGAGATCGCCGCCGAACTGGGCATCCGAGAGAACACGGCCGCCGCACGAATCAGCTACGGGATCAGGAAGCTGCGTGAACGGCTTGCCACGCTCGGCGTCCAGGTCTCGGCCGGCCTGCTGGTGACGGTGCTCGGCGCCAAGGCCGCGGAGGCGGCGCCGCTCGAGATTGTCGGCGCCGCGCATGCCGCGGGTATGGCGGCCGCGACCGGCGCGTCCGTGGCCACCGCCGCCGCAGTCGCCAGCGAGAAGGTCATGCAGGCCATGCTCTGGGCGAAAGTGAAGCTGGCCGCCGTCTGCGTCGCCACGACCGCCGCCGTGGTCGGCGTCGGCGCGCCGGTCGCCCGCCACCTGTTGAGCCCCGCCAAGTGGCACCCGGGCCACTACATCGTTCATGACTGGACCGGCGGCTCGCTCGAGAGAACGCTGGGCCAGGCCGGGCGTGACCCCGTGCTGACCGGTGTGATGCGCAGCTATGCCTGGGCCGCGCTCGAGCCGAGCCAGGGCCGCTATGACTTCTCCGCGATCGAGTCCGATCTGCAGTACGTCGAGTCGATCGGCAAGCGGCTCTTCATCGTCTTCAAGTACAAGTCCGACAGCGGAATCGGGAACGACGCCATTCCCGCGTACCTGCACGGGCCCGACTATGGCGGCGGCGTGTACGTGGACACGAAGAACGGCCGTCAGGCGGTGCGCTGGAACGTGAACGTGCAGCAGCGCCTGTTCGCCCTGATCCGCGCGCTCGGCGCGCGGTTCGACAAAGAACCCTGCGTGGAAGGCATCTCCAATGTCGACACGAGCGTCCGGATGCGGCTCGATGAGCTTGAGGCGTATATCCGGCAGAACCCCGCGACACAGCCGTACGACGACGATGCGTTCATCGCGTCAATCAAGGCGGAGATGAACGCCATGAAGGAGGCGTTCCCGCACAGCGTTGCCATCTATAACATCGATTTCCTGCCCAACCAACGGCGGGCCCGTGAACTGTGCGAACATGCCTTGGCGGTCGGTGTCGGAATCGGCGGGCCTGTTGCGGTGGAGAACAGATGGCTCGAGATGGGTGCCTACGGCCATCACGCCAAACTGGCCGGGCAGGTGCCGCTCGGCAATTACATGCATTGGGGCGGCTACGGCCAGCGGCGCGCGGACGGGACGCCGGTGACGGTGGAGGAAGTCCTGTTCTTCGCGCGGGACCGGCTGCGCCTGAACTACCTGTTCTGGCAGCACCGCGAACCGCAGTTCACCGAGCAGGTGTTGCCCGCCCTGCGCAAGTACGGCCACGTGCTCGACCGGCGCAAGCCGGTGTGTGCCGGCAGGTGGATCGGTTGAGTGGGGAACGGATGCCGGACCTGCGGGCGATAAGCTTGGCGAAGGCGGGTGGGACACGCGGCACGGCGTACGGAGTCGCAGCAGTCGCCAAACCGAAGGGGGGACCCAACCATGAAAAGCGAGGCATGCAGACGGATTGTCGGCGGGCTGGTGATCGGTGCGGTTTGCGTCTCGTGCGCCCGGGTGGCGCCCGGCAGCGCGGCCACGCCCGTCAAATGGTATCCGGGCCATTATCACTTGTTGCCCTGGAAGGCGGTCCCGGAGGACGGTGCGCACCCGTATCCCCCGGAGAAGTGGGCGGTGATTGCGGACAACCCGAACTTCGCGGGCGGTCAGCGGATCTACCTGTGGAAGCATCTGGAACCGGAGAAGGGGACGTATGACTTCTCGCGGATCGAGAAGGATCTCGCGTATCTGAAGGCGCACAACAAGCGGCTCGTGATCGAGGTGTGGGACACCTTCTTCTTCGGCAAGACGACCGCGGCGCCGGACTACTTGTTGCGGGATCCGGAGTACAAGGGCGGCATCTTCTACCGGCCGACGGGCAAGGGGGGCAAAGGGCGCGGTTCGATCGTGAAGCGGTACGTACCGGCTGTGATGGACCGCTACGTGGCGCTGATCCGTGAGATCGCGAAGCGGTATGATCGCGATCCGTATGTCGCGGGTTATGCGCACACGGAGACGGCGATGGGGCTGGGGGAAGGCTCAGAGGATTTCAACTCCGCCGTGTTTCATGAGCAGATGAAGCGGTTGATTCTCGAGAGCCGGGACGCGTTCCGGGCAACGCCCGTGATCCTCTACGGGAACTGGTACTCGCACAACGGGCTGGACGGCCTCAGAGAGCTTGGCGCGCACGCATGCCGCAACGGGCTCCTCTGGGGCGGACCCGACCTCTGCCCGCCGGGCGAACGGGGCTGGGGCAGCAAGGTCATCCGGGAGTACCAGGGCCGGATGGCCGCCGGTCTGGCCGTGCAGTGGCAGTCGTACGACGGACGATGGATGGCCGAAGACCTGTTCAACTGCGGGGTGAACGATCTGAAGCTCAGTTTCATTTTCTGGATGGATGTCGAACGGAAGAAGACCGGCGGGTTGTCGTTTCGCGAAGACGTGATTCCGGTCGTGAACAAGAACAAGGGCCGGATCAACGACGCCCGCCCCCAGAATCTGGCCGCGCGGACCGGGCGGTAGAGTCGTGCGGGGCGCGAGGGGCGAGGATTGAGGACCGTGGCGCGCGGCCGGCGTTGCGCCTTCACGCTGCGGGCGGGTCTCCGACAACGCCGGCACAGGTTGCGGGGGTGTTGTCGCGGCTCTATCCCTCAGGACAGGAGAAATCAGATGCAAATGGCTGAGAGTCGACTTGGGTCGAACGGGACACGACGGTTTGAGTGGTTCCGCATGTGGTCATGTTTGCTCATCCCGGTCCTGCTGCTTGCGCGCGCAAGCACGGCCGGCGATGCCTCGGCTCAGGGACCGGGCGCCAACCGGACAAGCGCGGACAACTGGGTGAAATGGCAACCGGGCCACTATCTGCGCCTTTCCAGGAACCAGGCGTTCGACACACCCGAGAAATACGCGAAGGTGCTCGGGGAAATCGAGGGCCTGTGTGCGAGGATGCCGGACGGGTACAAAGGCATCCTGCTGCAGATCGGCTGGCGCGAGGTGGAACCGGAGCGCGACCGCTACACGTTCGATATCGTGCGCGCCGCGCTCGAGACGGCGGCGCGGCATGACAAGTACCTGATGCTGCGCGTGCTGGACCGCAGCTTCCACGGCAAGGCATACCGCAAGACCCTGCCCGAGTACCTGATCGCCTCGCCGTCGAGCTATTTCCAGCATGGAAAGGGCACCATGCTGAAGCTCTGGAAGCCCGCGGTCGCCGATCGCGAGATCGCGCTGTTGCAGGCGCTCGCCCGCGAATTTGACCTTCATCCGCGCCTGGTCGGGTATATCACGGAAGAAACGGCCATGATGATGGCCCACACCGTGCCGGAGGCGGAGTTCGACCAGGGCGCCTACGCGCACGAGGTCGCCCGGATCGTGCTGGAGGGCGGCGGCGCCTTCCGGCACACGCCGTTTGTCCAGGCGATCAACTGCGGCATGGGTCCGGACAAGCCGAACCCGTACTTTCAGACGGTCGTTGATGCCGTGTTGAAGATACCGGCGGGCGGCCTTTCGCATCCGGACACGTTTCCCTGCACCGCTGAGGAGTTCGCGGGGCAGGCGGAGCCCACGCGCGCATCGCATTACTACGAGCGCAAGTACGGCGACCGGATTGCGATCTTTCCACAGACCCAGGCGAACGTAGACAAAAAGAAGTACGGTCCGCCGGAGAGGGCCATGGAACTGCTGGTCCGGACAGGGGTCGACTATCTCGGCGGGCACGCGATGGTCTGGGACCCGTGGCCGTGGTTTTTCAAGGACGGGGTCGGCGACGCGTATCTGAAAGCGCAGAATTTCAGGGTTAACACCAATCGCCCGTCGGGTATTGGCCCATGTGTGGCGCAGCCGCCGGGTAAGGGGGGAGATGGCGAATGAGGAAGGATGGGAGGAGACGGAGCATGGACACGCGCGGTTCATTTTGCGTGGGGACGTGCGGCGTGCTGCTGGCCGTCGCGCTGTGGGGGCCGGGCCGCGCCGCACAGGCGGGGGACGCACCCAAGCCGGCCGAAGGGGCGGGCGCCGCCCTCAAGTGGTTCCCGGGCCACTACCTGCTGCTCGGCTGGCGGGCGGTGCCCAGCGCTACCGTGAAGGATGGCGACGGGCCCAACGCGGCCACGCCCGAGAGGTGGTCCGTTATTGCCGATAACCCGCATTTCGCCGGCGGCCAGCGCATCTACCTCTGGAAGCACCTTGAGCCACAGAAGGGGCGGTACGACTTCTCGCGGATCGAAAAGGATCTGGCTTATCTAAAGGCCCACAACAAGCGATTGGTGGTCGAAGTCTGGGACACGTACTTCTTCGGCAAGCTGACGGCTGCGCCCGACTACTTGCTGACGGACCCTGCATACAAGGGCGGCATCTTCTACCGCGCCAAGCCGGGCCAGAAGGATCGCGGCTCGATCGTGAAGCGCTATGTGCCCGCGGTCATGGATCGCTACATCGCCCTGGTCTGCGAACTGGGCCGGCGGTTCGACTCCGATCCGCACCTGGCTGGGTTCGCCAATACCGAGACGTCTATGAGCAATGTGACAGGCAGCGAGGACTTCGACGCCAGGGCCTGCGAGGAACAGATGAAGCGCCTGGTCACGGCCAGCGGCCAGGCCTTTCCGAGCACCCCCGTCTTCATCTACGGCAACTGGTATCACAACCAGGCGGCACTGAAGGAACTGGCGGAGCACGCGTATGCCAACGGGCTGGTCTGGGGCGGCCCCGATCTGTGCCCGCCGGCACAGAGGGGCTGGGGCGACCAGATCCTGCGCGCGTACCAGGGACGGATGGCCGGAGGCCTCGCGGTCCAGTGGCAATCGTACGACGGGCGGTGGACGGCCGAGCAATTGTTCGACTGCGGCGTGAACGATTTGAAGCTGAGCTTTATCTTCTGGATGGACGTCGAGCGGAAGAAGAACGGCGGGCTCTCCTTCCGCGAAGACGTGATCCCCGTCGTGAACAGATACAAGGGCCGCATCCATACCGCGCGCCCGGAGAACCTGGCGGCGCCGATCACGGTTGGCGTTCCGGCTTCAGGGGGAAGTCGGTGAGCCGCATCCGCGGGAAGCATCGTGGTGCTGGCGATGCGGCCCATGAGCTACAACCACATCGGCACGGGGCCGGGTCCGCTCTCGTCGAGCGTGCCGGACTCGAGCAGCGCGTCCAGCGCGTCGAGCAGGTTCTGCTTGTCGCGCGGCAGCCGCGCTTCGAGCGGCACGATGTTTGAGCTGTGGTTCGCGCGGAAGACCGTCCGTGCCAGGTCAAGCCCCGCCACGATCGCGCGCAGCTCTTCCACTACTTCGAATTCCGACAGTTGCGCCATCGTGCCGGCCTCTATGTCGCTGTGGAACCGCGTACCTGCGATCGGAATCACGCGCAGGAACGAGAGCAGCCGCGGCTGCATGCGGTTGAGCGCACGCGCGCTGTTCAGCGCGTGCTCGCACGTGCGGTGCCGGCCGCCCAGCCCGAGCAGGACCATCACCGACATATGCAGGCCGGCCGCCTGCGCGCGCACGGCCGCTTCCACCATCTGCTCGGCCGTCTCACCCTTTTGCGTCTGGTCCAGAATCGCCTCATCGCCGCTTTCCAGGCCCATGTAGAGCGTGTGCAGGCCGCGCTCGCGCAGGGCGCGCAGTTCCGCGTCGGGCTTCGCCAGGATCGAACTGCCGTTGGCGTAGACGTTCACCCGGCTCAGGGCGGGCAGGCGTCGATGCAGGTGCGTGAGGATCTGCGCCAATTCCTCGTACGAGCGGCTCATCACGTCGCCGTCGGCCAGGAACACGCGGCGGGTGCCGGGCGCGAGCCGGCACTCCGCGTCGATCAGTACCGCCACGACATCAAGTGCGCGCCGCACATACCGCACGCCCTTATACATCCCGCAGAACGTACAGCGGTTGTGCGGGCAGCCTTCGTCAACCTGCAGAATCAGGCTGCCGGCTTCCGCCGGCGGACGAAACAGTGGATGGTTGGCCGGCATGATTGACCCTCGAGCGAGAACGGGACACGGCGCCACGCGGCGTGCTCGAAACCTGCACGGTACCGCAAACCGGTCCGGACAGGCAAGACGGGATAAGGGCCGGCGCGCATGTCGGAATCTCTGCGCTCGGCCTTCGCTCGGATGGCGGCCTCGGAGATGCCCGCGCATCTTCCCCTCACCCCAGCCCTCTCCCCCGAGGGGAGAGGGAGCCCCTGCCGGACGTTCTGCACTACCCCAAAGCAGGCGCCTGCCTGTTCGCCCCGCGGCGGAGCACGCCGCGGCGTTCGGTGTGTGCTGGAGGCTGGCCGTGCCGGGCCCTGTCGGGTCGCCGGGTCCTACTTGTGCCGTGCGGATTTCGTACGCCTCAAAACACAGCGGTGCGTCTATCCTTCGCGGAGGCAGTGCGGCCTACCCCCGAAAAGCCTGGCACGGCTGTTTTCCGCTCCCTCTCCCCGCGGGGGAGAGGGTTGGGGTGAGGGGGGGGCGGCCGTGCCGCCCGCGTGTGTGCAGTGCCGCGCGTGCAGACTGTACGATTCTCGCGGGATTTCCTAGAATGGCCGTGAGAGACGGGCATATACCGGTTGCTAGTGGGCCACATCGCATGAACGCGGATGATCATCAGCTTCTGACACGATTCGTGGAAGAGGGTTCGGAGCCGGCTTTTCGCGAGCTGGTCGAGCGGTATAGCGGGTTCGTCTACAGCACCGCCTACCGGCGGCTGGCCGATCACGCTCGCGCGGAAGACGCGGTTCAGTCGACCTTCATCATTCTGGCCAAGAAGGCGGCGAAGATGAGCAGAAAGGTCAGCTTGGGCAGTTGGCTGTACAAGACGGCGTCGCTCGTCTGTGGACACATCGTCCGGACAGAGATACGCCGGAAGAAACGGGAGGAGACCGCGGTAGCGCAGGCCGAGATCCGGGCGGCGTTGCAGGAGGATGCGGAGCGAACCTGGGCCTGCCTGCAGCCGGTCCTGGACAAGGCTCTGGAGGCGTTGTCCGCCAGGGCGCGCGAGGCGGTGATTGCACGGTATCTGCTCGGCAAATCGCCCGGTGAGATCGCCGCGGAACAGGGGATCAACGAGAAAGCCGCATGGGCTCGCGTAGATTACGGGGTGAAGAAACTGCGCGAACGGCTGGCGGCGATGGGCGTGCGGGTATCCGGCGGCGTGCTCGCGGCAGTCTTGGCGGCAAAGACGGCCGAGGCCGCACCGGCCGGCTTGGCGGCATCCGCGCATTCCGCGGCCTGGGGCGCATTCGCGGGGAATCCCGTCGCCGGTGCGGCGGCCCTGCTCAGCGAACAGGTCATGAAGCTGATGGTCTGGGCCAAATTCAAGCTTGCGGCCGCTTGCGCGGCGGTCGCCGTCGCGGCGGCCGGCGTCGCGGCGCCTGTCGCGCATCGTCTGCTGCAGCCCGGCCGCTGGAATCCCGGTTACTATGCCATGCCCGCCGGCGCCGTGAGCAGCGTGAAGCCTGCGGATGCCGGGCAGACCGATCCGCTCATTCGCGGGCTGTTCGGCCGCTATGCCTGGCGCCAGCTCGAGCCGGCCGATGGAATATACGACTTCTCCCAGATTGAAGCCGACCTGCACCATGTCGCCGCGCTGCGCAAACGGTTGGTCGCCGAAATCTGTGTGCGCGGCAACTCGGGCGGAGCCGGCGGGTGTGTGCCGGACTGGCTGCGCGGACCGCGGTTCGGCGGGGGCGTCTACAAAGGCCGGGCCTCCGAAACCGCCGACCTGCCCGTCTTCTGGAACGCCGCAGTCCAGAACCGGATGCGCGCGCTGATCGTCGCGCTTGGGCGCCGGTTTGACGCGGTACCCGAACTGGAAGCCGTCGTGGCGCCGTCCATCCTGCTCGCCGCGGACCGCGGCGCCGTGCAGGCGCAGCCGGGCGTCGAGCCCTGGACCGAGGCCGGCGCCCTGCGCGCGGTCAGGGTCCAGATCGAGGCGTTGAAAGAGGGGTTCCCTCGAACAGTGACCCTTCAGTCCCTCGATTGGATCAGCGTGACGGGGGACAGACCCTACAAAGAGCTGGCGGCCTATGCCCAGCAATGCGGTGTAGGCTTGCACTGTGCGTTCGTCTATCCCGACGGCCCGCGGCAGATCGAGCCCCTGTACCAGCGCTTCCCGGAGCTTGCCGGTCGCGTCCCGCTTGCGATCACCGTCGAACAGTGGCAGATGAAGAAGGAGCCGGACGGCTCGCGCATCACACCGGCGCAGATGCTTTGGTTCGGCAGGAACAAACTGTGCGCGAATTACATCTTCTGGGACGCCGCGGGGTCCGCCTTCGAGAACGAGATCCTGCCGATCCTGCACGAGCACGGCAATGTGCTCGACACGCGCAAGCCCGCTGCCCTCAAGGGGTGGAGCGGGTAGCCGCCCGTGCGGAATGCGGCGCGCCGAGCTTGATCGATCGGCACGAACCTGCCAGACTGGTGCAGCTACGCCAACGTATTTCGGTTGAGTAGGGCGGCGTTCTCCGAACGCCAGCCCTGGCCCCGGCTTACACCGTCGCCTTCGGCCGTGGCGGCACGCGGCCGGTGAAGCCGGGCCAGCGCACGTATGTGTACCGAGATGCACTGGCGGCAGGCCCCACAACCCGAACCCGCGAGGCGACAGGTTGCCCATGGCCAGGTTCGACACACGCAAGCGCGTTCTCTTCCTGCAGTTGCCCCTCTTGGACAACGATGCCCGCGCCGTGCGCGAGAATCAGCGGCTGGCGGCGGCCTATCTCACGGCCGCCATGGAGCGCAGCGGGGAGACCCGGCACTACAGGCCCGTCATCGCAGGCCCGGCCTTCGACGAGTTGGACAACGGCCACGTGATCAACCGTATCCTCAGAGCGGATCCGTACGCCGTTGCGGCGACATTATACGTGTGGAATGTCGAGCGCACGCTGAACGTCCTGCGCGCGGTGCGCCGGCAGCGGCCGGAGACCGTTCTGATGGTGGGCGGTCCCGAAGTGGCACGCCCGCACCCGTTCCTCTTTCGCAGCGCTGTGCCGGACATCGCCGTCTGCGGCGAGGGGGAGCCCGTGTTTCCGTTGGTTCTGCGCGCGTTGCGGCGCGGGCGCCGTACCGACCTGGCGACCGTCGCATGGCGGGCAGCCGGCCGCTACGTCTGGGGCCGGCTCCCGCCGCCGGAGCCGCCCCTGGCGGACCTGCTCCCGCCGCCCGCTCACCGCCTGAGCAGGCCGGACGAAAACGGCGTGGCCTATCTCGAGAGCGTGCGCGGCTGCCCGGCGCGCTGCACGTTCTGCCGCTATGACCAACAGCGCCGCCGCGTCAGCTCGTTGCCCGTGGCGGACGTGGTGAACCGAATCCGGATCCTGCGCCGGCGCGGCGCGCGCGAAATCCGGTTCATTGATCCCACGTTCAATGCGCACCCCCGGTTCCCGGAACTGCTGCGCGCGATGGCGCGAGTGAATGCGGATCGCAGGCTCCGGTTCTTCGCCGAGTTGCGCGCCGATACCGTCACCGGCTCCATGGCCGACCGGCTTGCCGCCGCGAACGTCCGCGAAGTCGAAGTGGGCCTGCAGAGCGGGGATCCGGCCGTCCTGCGCGCCGTCAGGCGGCCGGGCCGGCCGGAACGCGTGTTCGCCGGGATCGAGCAACTCGCCGCGCGCGGCCTGCGCACAACCCTCGACCTCATGTGCGGGTTGCCGCGGCAGACCTTGTCGGATGTGCGGCGCTCGGCTGCGCGACTGGCACGGGTGCGCGGCGCCCGTGTGCAACTGCTGCATACGCTCCTCATTCCCGGCACGCAACTGCGGGCCGCCCGCGCTCGGCTGGGCCTCAGCTCTCAGAGCCGCCCCCCTTACCGCGTGCGCTCCTCTCCGACTATGAGCGAGCAGGATATGCGCCACGCCGAGCGGTTCGTCACCGGACTGTTGGGCCGGCAGTTCGACGCGCCGGCCCGCCGCTTCGTCGGTGCGAGATTGCCGGATCTGTTCCCGGAACGTGTCCGCTTGACCCTTGACCGGCCCTCAGCCGCAGTCGCGCATGGCGGTCGAGCCAACCGCCGTGCGCTGCTTCTGCAGGGGCGCGACCTGTTTGGCCGGCGCGCGGCGGCCTGTTCGATCCTGCGCCGCGCCGTACGCGCGGAACCGGACATGCTTTGGCAGTTCGTCTTGTGCCCCGTGTGGGAAGAGCCGCTCGACCTGCTCGACGCTTTGCTCCAGGTGCTGGACGACTGCCCGGCGCATTTCCTGGACCGTTGGCACGTCGCCGGGCCGGGCACGCCGCGCGTGGCGCGGCGGATCTTCGTCCTGCTGCGGCGCGGCCGCCGCTTTGACCCGGGCTGGTGCGCGGCCGCCGAGAACCTCTTGTCGGCCGCCTTCGTGTGACGATGGTCAAACGGGGCTGCATGGTCGAGGCCGGCATGGAATCTGTCGAAGAACGATGCGGCCGGAACGGAGGCGCCCTCGGCGCGAATCGCCCGGACCACGGACGGCATCGACTCGTGGCTGCCGGACCGCGTCCGATCGCCGTCGCCTAACCGATCCGCCCCGCCGGGCACATACTACAAGGCGGCCGGGGCCGCAACCAAAGGAGTGAGCCCGCCTGTCATTCCGGCCGGCGTGGCTTGGCCGCACGGGTGGCGGAGTTGACCCAATCCGCGAACGGCGGATTTAGAGGGCGGACGTCTTGTCGCGGGACGGCGGTGCCGATAGAATGGACGTGGTGAGCCCATATGGATGCACGCGATCAAGCACGGCTCCGCGCTTTCGTGCAGAACGGGTCTGAAGACGCGTTCCGGCAGATTGTGGAGAACTATACCGGCCTGGTCTACAGCGCCGCGTACCGGTACCTCGGCGACCGGCACCTCGCGGAAGATGCGGTTCAGTCAACGTTCATTGTTCTGGCCAGAAAAGCAGGCAAGCTGGAGAAGAGGGTCATGCTGGGCAGTTGGCTGTACAGAACCGTGTCGCTGGTCTGCGGGCACATGGTCCGGTCCGAGGTCCGGCGCCGGCGGCGCGAGACGGTCGCCGCGGCGGCCACGGACTTGACCGGCGCGATCAGGGGCGAGGTGGAGTCGGCCTGGGCTTTGGTCCAGCCGTATTTGGACAAGGCGCTGGCCTCGCTGCCGACGAAGGCGCGCGAGGCGCTCGTCGCCCATTTCCTCCAGGGCAAGTCGACGCGTGAACTGGCCGATGAGTGGGGCGTGCGGCAAAATACCGTGTCGGTCAGGATCAACTATGGCATCGCGCGGCTCCGCGAGCGGCTCGGGGCCATGGGCGTCAAGGTCTCGGGCGCGATTCTGCTCGCGATCCTCGGCGCGAAGACCGCCGAGGCCGTGCCCGCCGGGCTGGCGGTCGCCGCGGCGTCAACAGCCAGCGCCGCGGCGGGCGGCACTGCCGCCGCGGGACCGGCCGCACTCATCGCCGACCAAGTCGCCAGGCTGATGCTGTGGGCGAAAGTCAAGGCGGTCGCCGCCTGCGCCGCCGCCACGGTCGCCGTCGGCGGCCTCGCGACCGTTGTGCTTGACACGAACAACGCCACGGCCCCGCCCGTGCCTGCCCCGACGGCGCCCGTCTCCGCCCCCGCAAAGGTGGATCCCGCCCATTTCCATCCCGGCCACTACGCCATCCTCGGCGCAGGCTACTCGCCGGCCGCCTGGCGGCGGCTCGAGCACAGTCCGGCCGAGCTGGTCGGCGTATGCAAGTTCTACGAATGGCGCGCGCTCGAACCGGCGGAAGGCGTCTACGATTTCACCCCCATCGAAGCCGACCTGGCACGCGCGCAAAGCCTCGGCAAGCGTCTCTGGATCGAAATCCGGTATTCGAGCGGAAGCCTGTCCGAACAGCCGGACACGCCGGCCTACATGTGGACCGACCCGCGCTACGGCGGCTCGAGCCGCTATCACGGTTCCTACGAAACGCGAACCGCCTGGCAGCTCTGCATCTGGAACGAGCTGGTTCAGGTTCGGTTCGCCAATCTGTTCGCCGCACTCGGCGCTCGGTTCAATCGTGAGCCTTACCTCGAAGGGCTCACCATCTCGCGCACGGGCGTGGGGCGCACCCGCAAGTACGGCTACACCGTCGATAGGCTTCGGCGCGGCTACCGGGTCAAGGCGCTCGCCATCAAACGCGCGTTTCCCGACAAGATCGTCCTCCAGCAGATGAACACCGCGCCGTTCGACCTCGCCGAGCACGCCGAGTGGCTCGCCGGCCAGGGCATCGGCGTCCTCAGCCTGGTGTCCGGGCTCGAGGAGGAATTGAGGCCTGTCTATCCCCTGCACCGCCGCTACCAGCACCTTGTGCCCACCGGCGGCGTCGTCTACTGGGAGCACTACCATACCGTGGATCGCAGCGCCCAGCGCACGAACACCGTGCCCGTGATCCTCAAGAACTCCGTGGACCGCGTCAACCCCTGGTACCTTTTCTGGGCCGGGCGCGAACCGTTCCTCTCCGAACAGGTCTTCCCGCTCATCCGGGCACAGGGCCCTCCCCCGAACGTGCGGGCGATGCGGTCCGCAGGAGGACAGATCGAAGACCGCGGATAGCGGCAAGTAGCGCAGGCATTCCTGCCTGCGCGACCGTCGCACGGCAGAACGACGCCCTTGCCGCCTAACTTGCGCCTAACGCCCTCCTTCCTCCGGGCACTTACCGGTGGAAAATCGAAAGGAGGGCCGCACCATGACGCCGTTTTCCCGCGGAATCGCACTGATCCCCGTGCTGCTTGCCGCATCCGCGTGTTCGGGCCGGGCCGGCGAGCAGTCGCCCCTCGTGCTCGCCAGCCGTCCGAACGAGGCGGGGCCGCGCTCCGCCGTGGCGGCCGGCAAACGCTGGCATCCCGGCCACTACATGCTGCTCTCGCGTCACGATGTCAAGGACGCCGACTGCATCCGCGGGAATCCCGACTTCAGGGGGATCATGATCAGGATCTACTGGCGCGACGTTGAGAAGCAGAAAGGCGTCTACGATTTCCACGTCATCCGAGAGGCGCTGGATTACCTGCGCGCGGACCCGGCCGGCCCCAAGTATCTGCTCGTGATGTTCATGGACCGCGTCTTCCACCGCAAACAGCAGCCGGTACCGGACGACATGTGCAGTCCCGAATACGAAGGCGGCTGGTTCTACTACGAGAAGAAGACGGAGAAGCGCAACAAGCGTGTGTCGTACGCGCGGCTGTGGCACCCGAAAGTGAATGACCGGCTCATCGCCGTGTTTCGCGCGATGGCCCGTGAGTTCAACGGCCACCCGAATTTCGAAGGAGTCTATACCGAGGAGTCGGCGCTCGCCAGGCATGACAACCGGTTCAACCCGGACGGGTCCCCGCTGGCGTACGACGCGGAACGGCACGTGGGGGGCTACCACCGCGAAATGCTCCGGCAAATGCGCGAACTGAAGAACGATTTCTCGCAATGCCACTTCATCCGCAGCATTAACTCCACCTTTCCGCCGCCGGGTTGGAGCAAGGGGTGGGAGTCGCTGCGCGAGTGGGCGCAGGTCGCCTACGAGTGCGGGTTCGGGATCGGCGGGCCCGACGTCGTGCCCTCATCCGGCAAGGCCAAGACCTATCGGTACTGGGACCTCTACCGCGGGAAGATGCCGCTCACCTGCCAGGTGCAGTGCCCGGAGATGCAGAAATTCAACGTCGACGAATTGTTCGCGTTCGGAATGGACGAGCTGCACCTGAACTACTTCATCTGGCTGATGTACGACTGGCCGGCCATCAAGAAGGAGACGATCATCCGGAAGATCCGGGCCGAAAAAGCCCGCATCCACACCGGCGTGCCCGCGAATATTGCGGGGAGGACCGGACGGTAGCCGTCAGCTCGTTTCCGCCACCCGTTCAGCCGTTGGTCGCTGCATGCCGCAGTGAGAGTTCCGCGTTTACGCGGAAGTCTTGCCCGGGCTTCAGCCCGAGGCGCGTCGGCCAATGTCGACCGCGCCGCTAAAGCGGTGCGAAGGCTTCTGCCCAAAGGCGGAACTCTGACGCGTCACCGCACAACCCTGGCCGTCCCGCCCTTCATCACCTTCTGCACCTCCGCAAGGGTCGCGGTGGTCGTGTCGCCCGGCGTGGTCATGGCAAGCGCGCCGTGCGCGGCGCCGTAGTTGACGGCCTCCTGCGCCGACTTGCCTTCCATCAGCGCATAGATGATGCCGGAGGCGAAGCTGTCGCCGCCCCCGACGCGGTCGTAGATCTCGAGGTCCTCGCGCAGCAGCGCGTCGTGGAACGTACCGTCGGCATAAATGACAGCGCCCCAGTCGTTCACGCCGGCGGTCTTCGCGTTGCGCAGGGTCGTCGCCACGACCTTGAAGTTCGGGAACTTCTTCACGGCTTCGCCGATCATCTTCTTGAAGTTGGCCGGGTCCAGCTTCGAGCGGCTCTCATCCAGCCCCTCGACCTCGAATCCCAGCGCCATGGTGAAATCCTCTTCGTTGCCGATCATCACGTCCACGTGCCTGGCGATCTCGCGGTTCACGTCCTTCGCACGTTCCGGCCCGCCGTTCGACTGCCACAGTGAGGCGCGGTAGTTCAGGTCGTAGGAGACGATCGTACCGTGCTTCTTGGCCACGCTCACAGCCTCGATCACGGCGTCCGGCGTGGTTGGGGAGAGCGCCGCGAATATTCCGCCCGTGTGCAGCCAGCGCACCCCGTCTCGTCCGAAGATCCGCTCCCAGTCGATGTCGCCTTTCTTGAGCTGCGAGGCGGCCGAGTTGCCGCGGTCGGAGCAACCCAACGCGGCGCGCACGCCGAACCCGCGCTCCGTGAAGTTCAAGCCGACCCGCACCGTGCGCCCGATCCCGTCGTACGGAACCCACTTCACGTACTCCAGGTTCACCCCGCCCTGCAGCATGAGATCCTCCAGCAGATGGCCGATCGGGTTGTCGGCAATCGCCGTCACAACGGCCGCCCGCTTCCCGAAACAGCGCCGCAGCGCGCGCGCCACGTTGTACTCGCCGCCGCCTTCCCAGACCCGGAAACTGCGCGTCGTATGAATCCGGTCGTCGCCCGGGTCCAGCCGGATCATGATCTCGCCCAGCGAGAGGATGTCGTACTTGCATTCGGATTCCGGTCTGACGTTCAACACCGCCATCGGTTGCCTCCTTCGGTCGGGTCAGGTTCCAGTTCGCGAGCGACCGGCATGATAGCGCGTGGCCGCAGGAGCGTCAACAGTGGGCGCCAGGCCCCTGATCCGAAAATAGGCGGCGGGCGGCGGGGTCCACCTCCTGGAGAGACCGTTATGCCAGTGTGTAAACCCTGTGCCCGGAATGAACGGTTGACGATGTGCCCGCTATCTGCAAGAGAAGTCGGGGCGGTGGGATTTGAACCCACGACTTGTAGCTCCCAAAGCTACCGCGCTACCAGGCTGCGCTACGCCCCGGTCCAAGGTCGATACTGTCAGTCTATGCGCATGCCGGGTCCGACTCAAGCTTTATCGCCCTGAACGGGCGTGCAGAACGCACCGGTTTGATGGATCAGGCCCAACAACGCGATACAGGCGCTGTCCACTCGCAGCGTGCGCGGGCCCAGGCTGACCGGATGGAAACCGTGGGCCAGGAACAGATCCTGTTCGTAGGCCGTCCAGCCGCCTTCCGGCCCCACGGCCAGCGCCACGGGACCCGGCCGGCTCAGTGCGCTGAAATCCGTCGGCGCCGGGCCGGGATGGGCCAGCAGGCGCAGGTGCGACGGGAACAAGGCGTCCAGTTCGTCCTCAACGAAAGGCTTCAGCCGTCTGCAGATCCGGACGGCGGGCAACCGCGTGTCGCCCGCCTGTTCCAGCCCGAGGATCAGTTCCCGCCTGTAAACGCTTTCCGTGAGCCAGTGCGTATCGAAATACTGGCGTTCCACCTTCTCCGCATTCGTCAGGAATATCCGGCCGACACCGATAGCGGCCAGCGGCGCCCACAGCCGGCGCATCACCTTCGGACGCGGTAGCGCCAGAATCACGTCCACGGGCACGGCGGTCGGGACAGCGTCTTCGAATCGGCAGGCCAACTCCACCCGCTCGTCGTCCGCGCGCAGAAGGGTCGCGCGGCCCTTGGGCCCGTCAACGAGGCCCACGCGGATCTCACAGCCGGGGCCCGCCCTCAGGATCTCCCGGATGTGCCGGGCACGCGGCCCGTCGATCCGGGCCGTTCCGTCCGGGCTCACCTCGTGGCGCTCGATCAGCATGCGGTTCATGTTACGCGGGCGTCATATCACACCCTGCAGCGGTTCAGAAGTGAAAAGTGGCGCCAGCCGGCATGCCGGCCCCAGGCAAGAACGTCGGATTGTCCGCTCGCCAGCCTGCCGCTCGCTCATAGCCGGCGGCCGACCGATTTGACGAAATTCCTGTGCAGCGCGAGCACCTCGCGACCGCGATAATTGGCCGGATGCAGTTCCTGTGGCAGCAACGGATCCTCCTCCATGGCGCTGACGTAGGCTGAGAGTTCCTCGCGCGCCAGGTTCGGCAGCGATTCGGCCGCAATCTTACCGGAAAGGATCTGGTCGAGGTTGCGGCTGATCACCTGGACGTACCAGCCGTGGATTGTCTCCAGACGGTCCCAGTCCCAAGCCGACTGCACCACATGCATCGGATCGCGGCCCAGCACGGTGCGCGCCTCGAACAGGAAGGAGATATCCTCCACCGCGGCGGCGTGAGTCAAGTCGTCGTAATCCGGGCGGATGTCCCAAGGGCTCACCCATACACTGCGCTGCAGGCAACCCATCCGCATGCGTTTGAGGAAATGACGCAGATTGTCGCGATATCGGCGCCTGCCTTCCGGAACATCGTAGACCACCACGTACCAGATGCCTTTCCATCGCTTCCGCCACTGACGATGCGGCCTGAGCGCGCGCGCGGCTCGCTCCGCGCCCGCCGTGGTGATGTCCAGGATCGGGTTGCCCTCGCCGTCGCGGCGGTAAGCCAGCAGGCCCTTCTTCTTCAACCGGCTCACGGCCGTATCGTAGGCTGCCGGGCTGGCGAACGGTTCCTTCCACGAGAGGGACCGTCCGCGCGTCGCCAGCACCCCGCCGAAACAGAGCAGCAGATCCAGCAGTTCCTCCGTCGCCCGCCGCCGGATGACCGGCAGACAGATATCCGGATGGTGAAAATACGACAACCAGGCCATAGAACACCTCCCCAGAACCTTACAGTCCGATACGTCGATCGTAGCATCCAACTGTAAGATCCCCCCTGCTCATATCAAGCAAATAGAACCTGAAAATTGAGAAAAATCTGGAATAACTCTCAAATTGCGGAGGCAAGTCCTTACAGTTACATACGTCGATCGGCGTATGCAACTGTAAGAACTCACAAGTTGATTCCAAGCCAAGAGAGGTGAAAATATCAAGAATATAAGCTAATTTCGAACATTTTTCGAGCATCAGCCTTACAGTTAGATACGTCGATCGACGAATACAACTGTAAGGTCTTGGAGCGTTGGAGGCGGGAGTGAGTGGCGTTGGATGAGGCCGCCAAGATAGCGGAACAGTAGCAAGGAAGTGCCGGGCGAACAGGGATCCCCGGGCTGGCGATGATTTGGGGCGTGCCGCTTGGGCCTCAGGTGGGCGGCGAACCGCTGGGCGGCGCGGCGAGCGGTTGACTTGGCGCGGCGAGCGGTTGACTTGGCGCGGCGAGCGGCCGGGCGGTGTGGCGGGAGTGAGTGCGGCGAACGGTCGGGCGGCGCCGTGAAGGCCTGGGCTGGGCCGGGGAAGGGTTGGAGCGGGTGGGAGGACCTGGGGGAGTGGGGGTTGCGTCGAGGGTGAAGGGGCTACACCGGAAAGGCAGGTGCGCCCGTGCGGCGGAAGGCATCCATGGCAGCCAGGGAGTCGGCGGCGTAGCGCCGGGCGCGGGCGGGATCGTTGCGGCGCGAACTCATGGAGATGACGATATACTTCTGATGTTCGTAAAGGAGATAGAAGAGGCGCCGAATCGCGGCCGGTCCCGCTTGGGTTTCGATGCGTTCGCCGTAGCCATCCCAGAAGGGGCCGGACGTGACCCCGCAGTACTCGGCGATGGCGAGGTCCCACTCGATATCGCCCCAGCAGGCGCGGTCGAAATCGAGCAGGCCGGTCACGCCGCCGGCTTCGTCGACGAGCAGGTTTGTGACCCACAAATCGCCGTGGCAGAGGGCCGGGGCCGGGTCGTGATCGAAGGCGTCCATGTGCGATTGGAGCAGGGATACGGCCGTGTCCGCAGTCCCGGCGTCGTAGACGCCGCAGCCGACGATGTCGTTCAGGAGCTTGCGATACATGAGGGCAAAGGCGGCGGGCCACGTGGCTTGGGGGGGCATGCAGGGGTGACCGCCGACATAGCCGTAGAGGCCGTCCGACTGGAGCAGGCGGTGGACTTTTCGCACGTAGCCGCCCCACTCGCGCAGGGCGCGGTGGCGGGCGGACGGGGGCAGCGCCGCCTGGCTGAAGGGCTGGCCGGGCAGACGGGGCATGATCAGGAAATCACGATTCGCGAGCTTGCGCGAGAAGTCGTGCGCGAGTATGGGCGGCACGGGGACATCGGTTTCGGCGAGGAGCCGTGCATGAATGGTCGGTTCACGCCGCATCATGCGATACTCGTAGAACGTCTGCAGTACGGAGTCGGGCGGCGCGACACGCAGGACATAGCGTGCGTCGCCGCCCTCGACGGCGAACACGTCCGAGAACTTGCCGGCACCGAACGGGGCCGCGCGCCACCGGCCGGGGCCGAGCAGTGCGGCGGCCAGACTTGCCGGGTCCTGATTGTGTTTTGAGGCAGCCACAGCGACAAGCGGATGATTCGGCCGATTGATGGGACTATGCCGCGGGGCGGGGTCGGAGTCAAGGCGTTGGCGCAGGAATCGAAATCTTGGGATTTGGCCTGAATTTCGCTACGCTTGGGCGATATCCGGGCCGTATTGCGATTTTTCTGAAGAACGGCCTCGGGCGGACATGAAACTGGCAAAAGAAGGCACGGCGATGGATATCCGGGATCAGGTGCTTCTTCAGCAGTTCGCAAAGGACGGGTCTGAAGACGCGTTCCGTGAAATCGTGGATCGGTACACGGGCATGGTATACAGCGCGGCGTACCGGTCTCTGGGCGACTATCATCGTGCGCAGGACGCGGCGCAGGCGGCGTTCATCATCCTGGCGAGGAAGGCGGGCAAACTGGGGAAGGACACGATACTGGCGAGTTGGCTGTGGCGGACAGTATCGCTGGTGTGCAGGAACATGAAACGGGACGAGGCGCGCAGGAAACGGCGTGAAGCAGCGGCGGTGAGCACGGATATCGGCGCGGGGCCGGTCTCGGAGCTGGCGGCGGCCTGGGCTTTTGTGGAACCGCATCTGGACACAGCGATGGCGGGGCTGTCGGCGAAGTCGCGCGACGCGCTGATCGGTCATTTCTTCATGGGCAAGTCGTCGGGCCAGATCGCGGTTGAGCAGGGGATCAAGGAGAACACCGCGGCCATGCGGGTCAATTACGGGGTGAAGAAGCTGCGGGAGCGGCTGGCGGCGATGGGGGTGAAGGTGTCCGGCGGGCTGCTGCTGGCGCTGTTGGGGGCGAAGACGGCGGAGGCGGTGCCCGTGGGTTTGGCGGAAGCGATCCACGGGGCTGCCTTGGGGGCGGCGGCGGGCTCGGCGGTGTCTGGCGCGGGGGCGCTGATAGCCGAGAAGGCCCTGAAGGCGATGTTGTGGGCGAAGATCAAGCTGGCCACGGTTCTTGCGGTCACGGCGGCGGTAGCGGTTGGGGTAGCCGCGCCGATTGCGCTGAAACCGAAGCCGGCGAAGAAATGGCATCCGGGCTACTACATCACGTTCTGGGATTCCGGGCGAGCGAGGGACACGAAGACCTGGTTGCGCGTCTTGAAAGCCGAACCGCTGCTGCAGGGGGTGAGGAAACGGTATCCGTGGCGCCTGCTGGAGCCGGCGAAGGGCGTTTACGATTTGACGGCGATCGAGGATGATCTGCGGTTCCTCGCGGCGCTGGACAAGCGTTTGGTTGTCCAGTTGCAGGACAAGTGGTTCGGCGAAGGCGGCGGGGAGGGGTACATACCCGACTACATCCAGGGGCCGGCGTACGGGGGCGGGGTGTACCGCAACGCGCGGGGTGCGGTGCATCCGGTGCGCTGGAATGCGGCGGTGGCCGAGCGGCTCGTGATGCTGTCCCGCGCGCTCGGCGAGCGGTTTGACGCGGAGCCGCACCTGGAGGCGGTGATCGTGCCGCAGACCTGCCTGCTGGCGTCGCCGGGCGGGATCGACGGGCAGGAGGGGATCGAGCGGTTCGACATGCAGGGCTACATCGGGTCGTACAAGAGACAGCTCGCGGCGCTGGCCGACGTCTTTCCGCACACGGTGGTCATCCTGCATCTGAACTACCTGCGAGGCGAGGATCCGCGCCCGTACGAAGAGCTGGCCCGTTATGCGGCGGGCCTTGGGGTTGGGATCGGCGACCCGAACATGGGTCTGTATGAAGAAGGGGTTCAGGACCGGGCGTACCATCTGTACCCGAAGCTGGCGGGGCAGGTGCCGTTGGCCATGGGCATGCCGGGCCCGCTCGACGAGCTTCGGCATCCGGACGGCTCGAAGGTCACCGTGCGGCAGTTGCTCTGTTTTGCCAGGAACGAGCTGCATTTGAATTACCTGTTCATCCAGTATCGGCACACCGATTTCGACAGCGAACTGCGCCCGGCGCTGCGCCAGTACGGGCACGTACTGGAACGGCGGGTGCCCGCGCGGATTCGGAAGGGAGGCGTAGGGATCGAGGATCGAGGGGCGAGGGGCGAGGATAGCGGATAGGGATCGAGGATCGCCATTCTGGCGTTTGGAGGCCCGGGCTCCGGGAGGTGTGGGATGAGAGGCGAGTTGAATTGGATGATTCTGGCGGTGGGTGTGCTTCCGATTCTGGCAGATGCGGGCGGGAACGGCAGGCTGCCGGCGAAGGTGAAGGTGGAGAGTTTTCACCCGGGCCACTGGGTATTCGTTGGCAACGACAAGCGCGAGAAGTTCGACTTTCTAAAGGAATGCCCGGAGATCGTGGGCGCGAAGAAGGTGTACGAGTGGCGAGCGCTTGAACCGGCCGAAGGCCGTTACGATTTCTCGGAAATCGAAGGGGATCTGAAGTATCTGGAGGCGATGGGGAAACGGTTCTGGATACGGGTCGGCCATACGGCCTGGAGCAAGAACGGCAAGGCGAAGACGCCGGAATACATGTGGACGGACCCGAAATACGGCGGGCACTCGAAGTGGTACGGGAACTACCCGCGCGGCGAGCGAGGGTGGTACCCCGTCTTCTGGAACCCGCACGTGAAAGCGCGTTGGGCGGCGCTGTGCGAAGCGCTGGGCAAGCGGTTCAACAAGGAGCCGTATTTCGAGGGGTTCAGCCTGGGCGAGACGGCGGTGAAACGCGCGGACGAATACGGCTGGACGCGCGAGGGGATCGAGGAAGCCTTCAAGTTCAATGCGCTGGCGGCCAAGAAGGCGTTTCCGGACAAGATCGTGATGCAGCACATCAATTTCGCGTCGTATGATCTGGCGGTGTTTTCGGCGTGGCTGGCGGAGAACGGGATCGGGATCGGCGGGCCGGATGTGGGGATCCCCAAGCAGGAAGGCAGTCTGATCAGCAAGGCGTATGCCCAATACGCGCGTTTTCATGACGTGGTGGCGACGGGCCCGGACGTGCAGTGGGGCAACTACACGGGGAAGAACCCGCGCACGGGCGAGCAGGTCACGTCGGAGGAGTTGCTGGCGTTTGCGATCGAGAGCATGAACCCGTGGTACATGTTCTGGCTGACGCGTGAGCCGTACTTCACACGGGACGTCCTGCCGGCGATCCGCAAGCACGGGCCGTTGCCTGCCGTGCGGGCACGGCAGGCAAATGAAGAATGAAAAATGAAGAATGAAAAGTGCCGGCGTTCAGCATGCTCGCCTACGGCAGGCCCACGAAGTCCCAGAAGCGGGTGCGTTCGAAGGGGCGGCGGCGGAGGTTGGGGATGGACATGGGGGTCCCGCCCTGTTCGGCGGACTTGTTGGCGATGATACCGGGCAGCGAGAATTCGATAGCGCGATAGACGTCGATCGGCGGCGGTGCGTCTTCGGCAATAGCACGGATGAACCCGGCGAGCATGGACAGATCGGTGCCGCCGTGGCCGGCGGTGGGATCGGCGTCGGGCGCGGCGGTTCCGATATCGACGCGCTCCCATGCCGTCTTCTCTTCACTGTGCCCCTGATCGCGGGTGAGCCTGCGGCAGAACCCTTCGTAGCTGAACCATTCGGCGCTGCCGTCGGTACCCATGATGCGGTAGCGGTGGCCGCTGGGCATGCGTGTGCTGAGTGTGACGAGGATCTTGACCAGCGTGCCTTTCGCGGTGTGGAACAAAGCGATCTGGCCGTCGGCGCGCAGCGGCGTTTCTTTGCACCACCAGGGCGCGCTGCGGCAGGTGACGGAGACGGCGCAGTCTTCGAGCACTTCGAGCGTGGGGCCGAGGTCGTGCGTGAGATACTGGATGGGCGGCTGGTCCGCGCGCCAGATGGGGCGGGGGTCGGTACGGCCCTGCGCTTTGGCCTGGCTGGGGCTGAGTCGGCTGCCGTCGGGCAGCTCGAGGGTAGCGGGCAGGTAGTGCAGGTACTCGGCCTCGGCGATGGAGATCGGGCCGAACTGGTCTTCGATGACCCATTTGCGCCAGTGCCGGAGGAAATCGAGGAAGCAGGAATTCTCGGCGAGCATGTAGACCTTGCCGGTGCGCTCGACGGTGTCGCGGATCCGGATCCATTCCTCGACGGTGTAAGCGCCCGGCACTTCGGAAAGCACATGGCAGCCGGCTTCCATCGCGCGGCAGGCGTGTTCGGCCTGGATCTTGCCGTTGCTGGCGACCACGACCGCGTCCGGTTTGAGCGCGAGCAACTCCTCGAATTCTTTGCGAAGCGCGATTTCAGCTCCGCGCTGCGCCAGGATCTGCCCGGCCCGCTCGTGGCGGGCCGGGTACCAATCGCAGGCGCCGATGACCTCCGCGTCTTTCAGGGCGAGTGCGTTTCGGAGATGACCGAGGCCGCGTCCGAGCCCGAGAATACCGATTTTGACCTTGGCCATGGGGCGTTTCCTCCATAGTGCGGAACGCGCGAATTTCAGAGCCTTTACTCCGCCTTCCTGCGCTGGCGCTACGGGACGGGCGGGGGCCGGCGTGACGACAGATATAGTATGACGGCCGGGCATTGTTCAAGACATGAAGGATAGTGAGATAGGCATGAGGAATATTGATATTCGGACAGAGGTGTGCTTTCTTCTGAAACGGACGGATGCTTGGACATGATACTGGTGGAGTTGGGTCAAGTGCGGCGTTGCGGGGCAGATGCCTCTTGCGTTTTCCGGGTGTTCTCGTGCCGGGACTTCGGGGAACAGGATACAGGATGGGGAGGACTAACACGATGCACACGTACTCATGGATTCGGGTGGCGACGGTTGGCGTGGCGCTTGCCGCATGCGGGGTTTCGACGGTTCTTGTGGCCGGCCCGGGGGGTGCGGCGGCGAACGGCGAGACCTATCTGCCGTGGACGGTGGGCACGGCGCATCCGATCCGATTTGCGCCTGCGATCGTCGTGAGCCTGAACACGGCGGACCCGGAGGAAGTGCAGGCGGAATACGAGAAGTGGAAGGCGGCGGGGTTGTGGAGTTGGATCGACACGGAACGGAAGCACAGGTGCGTGCTGTATCACGAATCGTTCAAATTCAGGGAGTTCTACACGGACCCGGACAAGCGGCCGCGGAATCCCGCGGATCCGAACGATCCCGGCTACGCATTCGACAAGCTGGACGCGGTTCTGAAGATCGATGCGATCCGCAAAGACGGCTGCCGCTGGATGGTGAAGATCGACGCGGCGCCATGGGCGGGCGGCCCGCCGAACTGGATGCAGCGCGGTGAGGGTGCCGTCAACGGGGAGGACAACGGGTTTGGCGGTTCGTTCCCCTGTGTGATTCCGAAGGACGGCAAGGCGAAACCTCGTTGTGTGGATGCGGCGGAGCTGGCCGAGTTGGAGCGGACGACGCGGCAACGGATGATTGCGTGGCACCGCAAGTACGTCCAGCGCGAGATGGGCTATTTGGCGCAGGCCTTTGCCAGGCGGTACCGGGACAACCAATACGTCTACGCCCTGATGATCGGCGAGTTGCCGACGGGCAAGGTGTATCCGCCGGACTTTCCGATGCAGGACCGGGCGTCGTTCTTTGTCCGCTCGGACGAATGGATCACGGAGTTGGCCAAGCTGATGCCGAGCACGGTGGTGCATGTGGCGCAGACGTGGAGCGACCAGCGGCGCAACACGCTGGTGAAGCAGCCGAACATCGGGTTCGGCTGCGCCGACTGCCGGTGTTTCAGCTTCGGGAAAGACGGTCCGTACTATCCGGACAAGCCGCACGTGGAGGCGACGGGCTACTATGCGCCGGCCCAGGAATGGAATGCGAGCGCGCCCAATCCGCCCGGCGGGCGCCGTGCGGTGTGTTTCATGTCGCAGCAGTGGAACGGCTGGATTCTACAGCGCATTCCGGCAGGTGTGGCCGGCACGAACAACATTTACGGGCTGGCGGAGGGCACGAAGACGGAGAAGGGTCATCTTCGGCCGGAGCACTACCTGGCGTATCTGGCCGGGCCGCCCCGCACGCCGCAGGCCAAGCCGCACTTGAACAATGTGCCGGGTGTGCTGCCTTGCCATTGGATCATTGTGGCGGAGAGCGGCGGCTGGAAACCGGAACCGTACAAGACACTCGAGCACTGGAAGGCGGCGTTCGAGGATCTGGGGGCGGGAGGCATCGGCGCGGTACCGGCTGAGCCGTGGGGATGGGAGGGGCAGGCAGCGCGCTAGGCGGCGGGAGCCGCTCGGCGCGCTGCCTGCCGGGGTTGATGGTTGAGTCCACTCCAGGAACCCGGCGTGCGAGGACGCTCGCCGCCGGCCGGGGCCGGCGGCGGCAGGGAGCGCGCACGGATGTGCCTGCTGGGCGGGGCATGGCGCGCCGGGGAAAGCGCGCGAAGCATCGAATTGCGTTGTCGGACTTGTTTCCTCTGCGATAGCATCGGCGGATATCCCGGCATGACTTGCCGGCGGACCGAACAAGGCGCCACCGATGCGGTACGGCATAGCGATCTGGAACTGCGGGCGAGACGGCCAGCCTCTGGCGGAACGCGTGGCGGAGTTCGTGGGGTACGGCTTCGAGGTGATTTCGTTACGGAGGGGCATACGATGAAGGGAACGGGAGCAGAGCGCGCGTCGCAGTTGAACATTGTGCCGCTGCCGAAACGAGCCGTGCGCCGGGCGGGCGTCTACCGGCTGCCGGCGCGGGTGGAGGTGAAGGTTTCGGAGTCGGCCCGTGGTGAACTCGGGGCGGTTCGGAAGCTGCTTGAGGGGTACGGCACCGAGGTGATTTCGGTACGGGAAACCGGATCGTCGCGTGCCGTTCTGTCCTTCGGGAAACCGGGCTTCAAGGGGCAGGAGCCGCGCGGGGCGCCGCGCGGCGAGGAGGGCTATGTTCTATCGGTCGCGGGGGACGGCGTGGCGGTCACGGGGCGGACGGGCGCGGGTGTGTTCTGGGCGTTGCAGACGGTGGGGCAGATGCTGGAGGATTCACGGACGCTGCCGTGCGTTGTTGTGGAGGATTGGCCGGATCTGCCGATGCGGGGCGTGCACCTGGACTTGAAAGGGACGTTTCCGACACGGAAGTACCTGTGGGACATGATCGAGACGCTTGCGCGTTTCATCCGCAACGACTGGCTTGATTTCTGGGCTGGGTTCACGCACGAGCGGGTGCCGATGGCCAAGCTGGCGCCGGAACGGCGGGCGATCCGGGCGATGCTGCGCGGGCAACTCCGGCGCGCGGCCGAACTGCGGCGCGAGGGGGTGAGCCTGTACCGGCAAACGATGATTGAGCCGGACGCGCGGGAGCGGGTGGAGACGCTGCTGGCGCCGATCGTCTCGATCCTGGAATGCGGCGTCGGGTGACAGGCGGCTGAAGAACGAGCGTCTTCCTCACGGAGGCGTCGGCCGTGATGATGTCAGGAACGTCAACGCTTCGTCGCGGTCAGAATAGAGGTTGAGGGGGATGGCGCGGTTTTTCGCGACAGTCTCAAAGAAGAGAGCGTCCTTTCAGAGCGTGAAGGCCTGCATCTGTTGCTCGCACGGGTTGCCGTGCAGGAGCCATATCTTCCGGTCCGGCGGGCACATCAGCGCGGCGGCGCAGGTTCGCGGTTCGTCGGGCAGATCGGTATGCCGGCAGATAGGCGCCTCGTGATCGCAGAGGAGTTGGGCGAGCGAGTCGGGGCCGAGTCGGCCGGCCTCACGGCTGAGCAGCCGCCACATCTGACTGCTTCTGGCGACGGAGTTCGGCGTGCGTTCGGCGACGAGCTCGCGGGCGAGGATGCGATGGTCATAGTGGTTCGCGTGCGCGTAGACGCCGAGTTCGTCGGGCGTGAGGGCGGCGTGCCGCGCGGCGCTGGTCTCAACGGCGGTGAATTCGCCGGCGGGCCCGCCGAGATAGTAGTGGTGCCCGGACATACGCGGCGCGCGGGTTACGGCGGCGACGGCCGCGTCGAATGTGTCCTGGGCGAGCGCGTTGTGGATGAGCGCCAGATACATGACGCCCGGCTTGGCGTCGATGGGTGCCAGGTTCGTGTTGCCGATGCCGATGCCGGCCTCATTGATGCCGATGAGGGCAAGGCAGCCTGCGGTGGTCAGGGCGATGGTGGCAGGGCCGTCTGCAGGCTTGCGGTGGAGAGCGACGATGTGGGGCATGACGCTGGCGTGCATATCCCAGGTCTGCCCCATATAGAGCTTGCCGTCCGCGGCGGCTTTTGGGGCGACGGCCAGCGACGTGCATTCCGAAACGGCGCCGTACCGGCGTTTGGCCAGGTCTACGAAGTCGGTGTATCCGTTCGCTATGTAGAGTTCCCGTTCGCTGAGCCCGGCGCCTTCGGCGATTCCGCGGAACTCGGCATAGACGTGCGGTGCGTAGTCTTTGAACAGGGGCAGGGACTCGGCCGCGAGTTCGAGGAGTCTGGCGCGGCTGGCCTCGCGGGTCTGCTTGAGGCAGAGGGCGATGCGCATTTCAAACATCGTCCGGGCGCCGTCCCTGAACTGTTCCCCGTGCTGGCGGCCCATTTCGTAGGGGGTGCCTTGGAGAGGGACGAGCTGCATGGGGCGCGGTCTCCGGGGTTCATGCTGGCGCGGAGTCAGCTTTAGCCGAGGGGCGGCCGGGTGTCAAGGGCGGAGTGGCGGCCGCGATTTGCGGATCGGAACAGTAGGGTTGATGGTTGATGGCCGATGGTTGATGGTTGATGGAGGCGTGCTAGTGATGGCAAGGCAAAAGAGACGGCGCATCGTGCGTGTAGGGATGGTGAAGGCGGAGAGCCACTGGGGAGACGTAAAAAGGAACCTGCGTCTGCTGGAGGACCTCTGCGCCGGGCTGGCCGGGGAGCGGCTCGACATTCTTGTCACCCCGGAGTGCTTTCTGGACGGGTACATGGTGCGTTTAAGGGAAAGGTGCACGCATCGCAAGCTGGCCGCGCGCGCGGTTTCGGGGTATGGGGACCCCGTTGTGCGACGCATACGCCGGTTGGCGTGCGAGCTGAACAGTTACGTTGTGGTGGGGTTGTCTGAGAAGCAGAGCAGCGGAACGATTCGCAACGCGGCGTACCTGCTGGACCGGGCAGGGTGTCCGATCGGCGCGTACTACAAGGTTCAGCCGGGCGACTTCTACGAACCGGGCGACAGCCTGCCGGTGTATCCGACGGATTTCGGGACGGTGGGCATTGTGATCTGTGCCGACCGTCGTTGGCCGGAGAACATCCGTTGCCTGCGTTTGAAGGGGGCCGAGCTGATTCTGAATCCCACCTGGGGCATGTGGGGCGAACACAACACGGCCCTGATGCGCACGCGCGCCTACGAGAACGGGATACCGATATGCTTTGCGCATCCGAATCAATCTCTGATTTGCTCGGCGCAGGGCAAAGTCGACGCCGTCCTGGAGTCCAGCAAAGCCGCCGTGTTGGTTCACGACATAGACTTGAGCCGGAACGCGGTCAGGAAGCGGACGAAGGACGCGGCTGGCAGCGCGCCGATCCAGAACCGGCGCCCGGAGCTGTACGAGGCCATCGTGCAGACAAGGTAGGCGGGGAGATCGGGCGCCGGCCTTCCCTGGCCGGCGTAAGGGCTCGGTGGGTGGCGACAGCCGCGCGGAGTCGAGTATGGAAGACCGGCAGAGGGCTTGCCGGCTCAGGGCGCGGGAGGCGGTTCGCCGCCGGCGAGTCGGCGGATGACCATCAAAAGTGCGATGGCGAAGGTGAGGCCGGTGAGACAGACGCCGAGGTAGAGCGGGTCCGGTGCGATCGTCAGCGCCATTTCGACTGCACGCCGGCCTTCCATCATTTGCTCCGGCGTGTCTGCGGCCTGCCTGACCATTTCCCACCCGTCCTGGATTCCGTTCAGCGCGACTTGATAGGCGGCAAACCCCAGCAGAGTGGGGAGCAAGGTGCAGAGCAGGACGGCCATGAGAGTCGTACTTCGGACGTCGTCGGCCCAGAGCGCAAGGACTTCGACGGCGAGCACGTAGCCGCCCGCGAACACGACGAGATAGGCGATCGGCCCGCGCCGGATGAGGACGTCCGCCGCTTTCTGCAGCCAAGGGATCCCAATGCCTCTGCACAGGGAGGCGAGCACCAGGATGAGCAGCGTCAGCGTCAGTGCGGGCACGACCGCGATGAGCCATTTGCGGTTGTCTCGGGACGCATCTTTCATCGTATTCCTCCGGCTGGGGTGAACCCGGTCGTTCCTGACGGCGCTTGGTACATGCCACAGCGTGCGTACTATTGCAAGCCTTGTTCTTGGGCTGGACTTTGTATCGGGTTTATGCGTATGTTGAACGTCCGGAGGGGAGGGGCGCCGTGGACCCGGATTTTTCGATAGACATGAAGATTTACCCGGCCAAGGACGGGCCGTTCAGCATGCAGGACATGCTGGAGCATTTCGCGCAACTGGGCACGATGCGGGTTTCGGATCTGCACCTGAAGGCGGGTTGCCCGCCGACGTACCGGGTGGACGGCGCGTTGCGGCGAATGGACGGCCCGCCTCTGGACGCGGCGACGGTGGAGGCGTTTGCCTCGGTGCTGCTGCCGGAAGCGAAGCTGGCGATGTTGAAGAAGAGCCTCTCGGTGGACGGTTCGTTCAACTACTGCGACATCATCCAGTTCAGGCTGAACTGCTTCTATGACAGTGAGGGGATGGCGGTCGCCATTCGTGCGTTGGATCGTACGCCTCCGCCGGTGGAGCACATCGGCTTTCCGAATGCCGTGTGGCAGGACATCGTGCAGAAACGGCAAGGGCTCGTTCTGGTGACGGGCATCACGGGTTCGGGCAAGTCGACGACGATCGCGTCGCTGATTCAGCGCATCGGCGAGACGCATCCGTGCCGGGTGATCACGTTGGAGGACCCTATCGAATACCGGCTGGACAGCCGAATCGCGATCGTCTCGCAGCGGGAAATCGGGCGTGACGTTCAGAATTTCGCGCAGGGGCTCCGGGATTGCCTGCGGGAAGATCCGGACCTCATTTTCGTGGGGGAGATGCGAGACCGGGAGTCGGCGGCGTGGACGCTGCGTGCGGCGGAGACGGGGCATCTGGTGTTTTCGACGTTGCACACGCGGGACGCGCGCGGAACGATCACGCGGATTCTGGACATGTTCCCGCCGATCCAGCAGCATGAGATTGCGAATCAGCTTTCGATGGGCCTGAGCCACATCATCTGCCAGAAGCTGGTGGCGCGCGCGGACGGGAAGGGCCGTGTGGTGGCCATGGAGATTCTGAACAACACTCTGGCGGTGGCGAATCTGATCCGCGGGGTGAAGGTTGAGCAGATCATGACGGCGCTGCAGACCCGCACGAAGAACATGCCCGGCGAACGCATGACGACGCTGGAGCGGTCGTTGGCCGTGCTCGTGAAGGAAGGGAAAGTCACGGGGCCGGAAGCGGAGCGCTGGGCGAACGACCCGCTGGCTCTGGTGGACGCTTTGCGGCATGCGACACGGGCCGATGGGGTGTGACGACGGACCGGCGGGATGCGGGTTGCCCGGTGCTTGACTTTGCGTGTTCAATCTGCCATGAACGCGCGCACGACTTCGGCGTCGAACACGCCTTCCATGGGGCCGAGCCGGGTGGTGGCGAGTGCGCCCGCCGCATTGGCGAACCGGCCTGTCTGTTCCAGCGGCCATCCCCTGACATGTCCGACCAGGAAGGCGGCGTCGTAGCAGTCACCGGCGCCGGTGGGGTCGACTTCGGAGACGGCGAACGGCGGCACGGCGATGACGCGGTCGGGGGCATAGAGGGTGGAGCCTGCTTCGCCCTGTTTGAGCGCGACGAGGCGGACACCGCGTGCGAGCAGGGCACGGGCGGCGTTTTCGGGTGAGGGTTCGCCGGTCAGAGCGGCCGCCTCATTACCGCTGGGCAGGACGATATCGGCGAGTTCGAGAACGGGCTGGCAGATTTCGCGAATGCGATCCACGGGCATGAGTTCGGGGCGGAGGTTGGGGTCCAGGCTGACGGTACCGCCGGCGCGTTTGACGATGCGCGCGGCGGCGTAGCACGCCTGGCGCATACTTTCGCTGCCGGCGAGGGCGGAGCCCATGACGTGCAGGCCGCGCGCGCCGGCGAGGTAGCCGGGCGGGATCTGGGCTTCGTCGACGAGCGCGGCCGCGGACAGGGGCAAGTGGAAGAGGAACGAGCGGCTGCCGTCGGAGCGGTAAGCGACGAAGGCGATGCCGGTGACGCGTTCCGCGGTGCGGCGGACGGCGGCGCAGTCGACGCCATCGGCCGCGAGCCGGCTGATGAGGCAGTCGCCGAACGGATCCTCGCCGACGGTGCCCACGAATCCGGCAGAAGCACCCAGCCGTGCGGCCGCGTCGGCGAAGATGGCCGGCGCCCCGCTCGGGTAGGGACCGGAGAAGGGGGCGGGCCGGTCGAGCGGCTGATCGCGTTCCGTACGCATGACTTCGACGAGCGCTTCTCCGATCGTGACGATCTCGGGCACGGGCAACTCCTGTGGGTTCGGGGCCACTGTAGCGGGTGGCGCGCGCGGGGTCAAAGGCAGAATGGTCTTGTTTCCTTGCATTTGGCTGATGCGTGTGTCACGCTGTCGCCGCAGCTTCGGAGCCATGCGTCTGGAGGGATCATGCGGGCGGGACGGGGATGAAAATCGTAGCTACGGCAGACATACACTGCGATCTGATCCGCACCCCGCAGGCCGAGGCGGATTTCGACGACATGCTGACCCGTCTGGCCGGCGAGCAGGCCGACGTGTTGATTCTCGCGGGCGACACGGTTGGGCTGGGCTGGGCAAAGCTGGGCGATTGTCTGGAGCGGCTGCGGCCGCTGGCGGCGGAGCGGTGTCTTGTTTTCGGGAATCACGACTACTGGTGTGTGGACCTGCCCACGGCCGAGCATCTGGATCGGCTGGCTCCAATCGTTTCGGAGGCGGGTTTTCATCTTCTCGACCGGGGCCCGAAGCTGATCGGCGGCATCGGCTTCGCGGGCAACTGCGCGTGGTACGACTATTCGCTGGCGACGGGCTCGCTGCCCGAGGACGTCTACGAGCAGAAGTTCTACAAGGGGCTGGTGTGGAACGACGTGCGGTTTGTGCGGTTGGGCACATCGGACAAAGAGTACGCGGCGAGGCTTGTGGAGCAGCTGGAGGCTGACATCCGCGCGTTGGAGCGGCAGACGGAACGGATCGTGGTGGTGACGCATCACGTGGCGTTTGGGGAGATGGCGCCGCCGGGTGGCGATGACTCGCGTAAGGATTTCACGAATGCCTTTGCGGGGAATCGTCGTCTTGGGGAGATGTTGTGTGAGCATCCGGCGGTGAAGATCCACCTGTGCGGGCACACGCACGCGGCGGGCCGGGTGCGGAAGGGCGGGCTGCTCTCGTTGAACGTGGGTGCGACGTATCGTCACAAGGAATATGTGAGCGTCGACATGTGACGGTGGGGCCGGCATGCTCGAATCCGCGGATGCCTCTTGGCGGGCGGGGTCGTGAGAAAGGGCTTGACAAGAGGGGCGCTGATTCGTTTGATACGGGCGGGCGAAGGAATCGAACAGGGGCATACGTCCGATGCAGCGATACCCGAACAAGACCGGCACGCGCGGTTTCCGCGTGCACCTCTCAGCCCTGGGCCTACCGTGCTTGGGGCGGTCGTAGCGCCCCCGGCCGGGCACCGCGGCCTGCAGGTGTCCGTCCGTCCCTCCGATGCAGGTTTCCATGCACAGTGCAACAATCACGGAGCGAGAGGTTTTCGACCATGCGACCCGTCAAGATATTCGACAGTACGCTGCGGGATGCCGAGCAGATTCCCGGCGCGGCATTGAATCCCGAGCAGAAGATGGAGATTGCCCGGCAATTGGCCCGGCTGAAGGTAGACATCATCGAGGCCGGCTTTCCGGCTTCGAGCCCGGGCGACCTGCAGGCGGTCTCGGCGATTGCGAAGCGGATCGAGGGTGTGACGATCGCGGGCCTGGCCCGGAGCGTCAAGCGCGACATCGAGGCCGCCTGGGAAGCCGTGCGGTATGCGGCGTTGGCGCGGATCCACGTGTTCATCGGGACGAGTGACCTGCATGTACAGGGGATTCTGCGCAAGACGCGACCCGAAGCGCTGCGCATGGCGGTCGAGAGTGTCTCGTTGGCCCGTGAGCTGTGTGAAGACGTTGAATTTTCGCCGATGGACGCCACGCGCACGGAGTACGATTACCTGTGCGAGGTGGTGGAGCGGACGATTGAGGCGGGGGCAACGACCCTCAACATTCCGGACACGGTCGGATACGCGATTCCGAGCGCCTTCGGCCGTCTGATCCGGAAGCTGATCCACGATGTGCGCGGCGCGCGCGAGGTGACGATCAGCGTGCATTGCCACAACGATCTGGGGCTGGCGACGGCCAATTCCCTGGCGGCCGTTCTCAACGGGGCGGGGCAGGTCGAGTGCTGCGTGAACGGGTTGGGCGAACGTGCGGGGAACGCTTCGCTGGAGGAAGTGGTGATGGCGATCCGCACCCGGCGCGACACGTTTGATGCCGACACGCGGATCGAGACGCGCGAGATCGTGCGCACGAGCCGGATGGTGAGCGCGCTGATGGGCATGCCGGTGCAGCCCAACAAGGCGATTGTAGGCGCGAACGCGTTTGCGCATTCCTCGGGCATCCACCAGGACGGCATCATCAAGAACCGCAGCACGTTCGAAGTGATCAAGCCGGAAGAAGTCGGATTGAGTGAGCATCGTTTTGTGCTCACGGCCCGGTCCGGCCGCAACGCGTTACGGCATCGGCTCGAGGAACTCGGTTACGAGATAGACGACATCGAGCCGATCTATGAGCGATTCATTCAGGTGGCGGATCGGAAGAAGGAAGTGCTCGATGCGGATCTGGAAGCCATGATGGGGGATCGGCTGCGGGCGATTCCGGAGACGTACCATCTCGAGGCGATGGAGGCGCTGTCGACGACGACCGAGACGCCGCGGGCCAAGGTGCGGGTGGCGGTCGGGGGTCAAACGTGTGAGGCGGAGACCACGGGAGACGGCCCGATCGACGCGCTGTTCCGGGCGATCAAGCAATGCGTCGGGGTTTCCATACGGCTGGTCGACTACCAGGTACGCTCCGTGACGAGCGGCACGGAGGCGATGGGTGAAGTGACGGTGCGGGTCACCTCCGGCGCGCACACGGTGAACGCGACAGCCACGGCGACGGACGTGGTGGAGGCGAGCGCGCGTGCCTTCGTGAATGCGGCGAATCTGCTTGCGGCCAGGCAGACGGCGCAGGAGGCGTGCGGCGAGGACGATGCAGAGGCATGAAGACGATCGCAACGTCGTGCTGATCGGCATGCCGGGTGTGGGCAAGAGCACGGCTGGTGTGCTGCTGGCCAAGGCGATGTCGAGGAGTTTTCTCGACACGGACGTTCACATCCAGGTGCTGGAGGGCAGGCGTCTGCAGGAGATCATCGACGTACAGGGCATGGCGCGTTTCTGCCGGATCGAGGAGCGGCACGTGCTGGAACTGGACTACCGCCGCTGCGTGGTTGCCACGGGAGGCAGCGTGGTCTACAGCGAGCGGGCCATGGCGCATCTGCGCCGCGACGGCGTCACCGTGCACCTGGACCTGCCGCTTGCGCTGCTGGCGAAACACATCACGGATCTGGACTCGCGCGGCATCGTGATGGCGCCCGGTCAGACGCTGGAAGGCCTGTACGAGGAGCGCCAGCCGTTGTACAGACGCTACGCGGATCTCACGGTGGACTGTCGGGGGAAGACTCCCGATCAGGTTGTGACCGAAGCGGTGGCGCAGCTGCGGGAGCGGCAAGGGGTCGTGTGACGGGAGGGGGTCGCGCATGCCGGTGATCGGGCAGGGGATACTGAAGGGGTTGTACTTTCCGGACTACGACGGGCTGTCGGTGGTGAATCTGCTGGCTTCGGTTGTGAAGGGGTTGGGCGGCCGGTCACGGCACCGGGCGCTGAAGATACTGCCTCCCGCGAGGCTGGCGGGGCACCGCAAGGTGATCGTGCTTGTAGTGGACGGACTTGGGTGGCGGCAGTTGGCGACCTATCTGGCCGCGGGGCGCGGGGCGCATTTTTTCGGGCGTTTCCGGCATCAACCGATTTCGACGGTCTTTCCGGCGACGAGTGCGTCGGCGCTGACGACCTTTTCCACAGGGGCGACGCCGACGGAGCATGCGATACTCGGTTGGCATCTCAATCTGCCGGATCTGGGCGTCGTGAGCACGATTCTGCCGCTGCTGACCCGGACGGGGATGCCGGTTCTGGGCGAAGGCGTTGACGCGGCCGCCTATCTCAGGATTCCCTCTTACCTCGACTCGATCCCGATGCGGCGCCACCTGCTGTCGCTGAAGGAGATTGTGACGAGCCGCTACTCACAGGCTGTCTCCACGTGGCACGTGCGTGCGGGCTACGCGGGGCTGGAGGGGATGAAGCGGCGCATCCTGGCCTTTGCGCGGTGCAGAGGCCGTGCGATAGCCTATGTGTACTGGCCGGGCTACGACACGGTGTGTCACGAGTGCGGCGTTTACCATCCGGATGCCGCGCGTCATCTGGACCAGATCGACCACGTTCTGGGCGGAACCGTTCGTGCTCTGAAGGGGCGCGACGTGCTCCTGCTGGTGACGGCCGATCACGGTTTGGTTCCGTCGTCCGTGCGGCGTACGGTCGATCTTGCGCGGGTGGCGGGTTTGTACGGCTGTCTGGCGACGCTGCCGGCGGGCGACAAGCGCTCGGTATTCTGTTTCGTACGGCCCAGGCAGGAGAAGAGGTTTCTTGACCTGGTCAGGACGCGTCTTGGGGATGCCTGCCTGTGCGTGCGCGGCGACGTGTTGCTGGCTGCGGGTGTATTCGGCCCGGGCCGGGCGCATCCGGCGTTGGCGAGCCGGACGGGTGATTTCGTCCTGCTCGCCAAGCCGGGCTACGCGCTGGACACATCGGTTTTCGGGCATTCGGGTCACGTGCATCGCGGGAATCACGGCGGGATGAGCGAGGCGGAGGTTGTGGTCCCGTTGTACGCGTTGGCCACTCGCGACGGCGCGACGTCGCTGGTGTAGCGCGCGGAGCGGACCTGCCCGCGAAAGGACGCGAAAGGGGCGCGAAAGGGCCGTTGGGTGACCGAGAGTGCTTGGGGCGAGTCAGGGTTGTTGCGGGAATCGAAAGGATTGCCACGAGAGTCCGCGGGTGGACAGCGTGCGACGTGTGTCGTGGCAATCCTCGATTCCCGCAACGTTGCCGGGGGATTTGGCTAGACTACATTCACCTCGATGCGGCAGCGAACGCCTGCTCAAGGTGCAACTCGGCGACTGCAGCAACTTTGAGTTGTTTGCGCCCCGGGCTGCCTGCCTTTCACCATGACGCGTGGGGGGCGCAAACAGTTCAAAGTTGCTGCAGCACCAGCGGCAGCGTGTTCAGCTTTTCGCGGCCTTTTCGCGCCCTTTCGCGGGCAGGCCCTCTCCGTCAGCCAACAGCGACGCGGTTTCGTCCCTGGCGCTTGGCTTTGAGAAGCGCCTGATCGGCGGCGTCGAGCACGTCCTGGGGGGTTGGGCGGGTTTCGTCGCGCTGTGCCAGCCCTATGCTGACGGTAACCGGGACACGTTTGGCCCGGGATGTCCGTTTCCGGGCGGCCCGAGTCAGCGGCCTGCGCGCCGGGCGACTGGCGGCTCTGAGCCGGAACGTAGCGTCGTGGATCCGCTTTCGGAGCCGTTCCGCCTTGTCCCGTGCGTGATCCAGCGTCTTGCGCGGGCACAGGATGGCGAACTCTTCGCCGCCGTACCGGTAGACTGTCCCGAGCCCGGCCTGCTTCAGGGCTGTGCTGACGAAGCGCAGCATTTGATCGCCCGCCTCGTGGCCGTAGCGGTCGTTGATCCGCTTGAAATGGTCGATATCGACCATGGCAATCGTATAGCGGCGGCCCAGCCTGGACAGCCCGTCGCCGAGTGCGCGCCGGCTGGGCAGGGCGGTGAGGGCGTCGAGGTAGGCGCTTCGCCACGAGAATTCGAGGACGGCCTCGACGCTGAACAGGCCGGCGGCGCTGAAGAGAGCGACGACGGCGACCCGCCCGGATTTCGGGTCGGTGATCCAGCAGGGCGCGTTGAGGGCCGCGAGCACGGCAGCGAGCGAGAGGATGGCCAGGAATCTCTGGTGCAACGGTTCGCCGTCTCCGGCGACGACCAGCACGAGCCCGGCCAGGCAGAAGCCGGCGGCCGACAGTTCGTGGACGGGCAGATTTTCGAGCAGGTTTTGGCCCGGCCAGTACTCTTGGACGAAGCGAGTGAGTGCGGCTTTGTCGAACCAGGCCAGGGAGAGCAGCATGAGGCTCTGCAGCGCCGCGACGGCGAAGCGCAGGAGCCCACGTGGGGAGAGAGGGCTCCCGGCCCGCAGCAGATGGAACAGCGCGAAATCGAGTGGCGCCCAGACGAGGGCGGCGGCGAGCACGCGGCGCCCGGCCATGGGGTTGCCGGCCGCGAAGCATGCATGGTTGACGGCGTAGAAGGTGGCGCCGAGGAGGGCTGCCGCAAACGCGTGGCCGGTCCGGCGGAACCCGGCGGCCAGCACGGAGGCCAGTGCGAACAGGGCGCCGGGGACGGCGAGGACGGCGTGCTGTTGTGCCCAGCGCGGCGCGGAATGCATGCGAATGAGGACCACGTACAACAGAATGCCGAGCAGGAGAACGGGCAGCGTGTAGGCGAGCAATCGTTTCATACGCCGCACCTCACAGGCTGAGGGCGGCCATAGCCAGGCGCGTAATCTCGTTCCAGTTCTTCAGTTGGACGACATCCCGCGGCACGATCCAGGTGCCGGCAACGGCGCTGACCAGGGGCAGGTCGAGGTAGGCGGCGGCGTTTTCCACGGTGATACCGCCGGTGGGGATGAACCGGACGCCGGTGTGCTCGAACGGGACACTGATCGCCTGCAGCAGCCGGACGCCGCCGAGCGCCTCGGCGGGGAAGAACTTGAGCTGCTTGCAGCCGACGGCGATTGCGCGAGAGATCTCGGAGCAGGTCATCACGCCGGGTATGAACGGGAGGTGCATTTCGAACGCCTTGGACATGACGACTTCGTTCAGTCCCGGCGCGACACCGAACTTGGCACCCGCATCGATGGCGCGCTGCAGGTGGTCCACGTTGAGAAGGGTCCCGGCGCCGACCAGCATGTTGGGAAACGCTTTCAGCACGCGCTTGATGCAGGGTTCTGCTGCCGGGCAGCGCAGGGTGAATTCGATGATGTCGAGCCCGGCCTTCTGGAGTGCCTCGGCCACATGCAGCCCGTCCTCTTCGTTGTCGACGGCCGCGATCGGAATGATACGAAGCTTGCCGATACGTTTCATGGTTGGGATGCCCCCACGTCGCCGCCCCAGCGCTGCGGGGCGACGTCTTCTTCATAGGGCAGCCGTATGCCGATGTCAACAGAATTCGCCCTGCGGGGGCCGGTCAGGTGCGTGATTGTATGCCGGGCGGGGGAATTGCTAGACTGGCTGAAATCGAACCGGGCAGGGGCGGGGAGGCAAAGGAAGCGCGATGGGTGCGCGAATTCCATACGGACTGCTGGCGGTCGCGCTCTTGACGTCGGCCGGCTGTCGCCGGGCGGCGGAGCCGGCAGGGCCGGTGAAGCAGTCATCTCTGGCGATGGGAACGGTGGTCTCGGTCTCCGTGCCGGCGGCCGGGGCGGCCGACCTACGCAAGGCGATGGCGGTGGCGCGGAACACGTTGCTCGACTTGGAAGAGACGTTGAGCGTGTACAAGCCGGCGAGTGAGATTTCGCGTCTGAACCGGGCTGCCGGCCGGCACTCCGTGGGCCTGTCGCCGAGCACCTACGAGGTGTTGCGTGCGGCGAAACAGTACGGGGAGTTGACATCGGGTGCGTTTGACGTGACGGTCTCTCCGCTGGTTGCGCTCTGGGGTTTTCGTTCCGGGCAGCCGACGGCGGCTCCTGTATCGGCGGGTGAGGTGCAAGCGGTTCTGAAGCAGGTCGGCGGCGAGCATCTCATTCTGGGCCAGCGCACCGCCTACCTGGACAGGGAGGGGCTGAGCGTCGATCTGGGCGGAATCGCGAAGGGGTACGCTGTGGACGTGGTGTGCCAGCGTCTGTCGGCGGCGGGCATTGGGAATGTGATGGTGGATTTGGGCGGCAACATCCGGTGTCTGGGGCAGGCGGAGGCAGGCCGGCCCTGGCGGGTTGGCGTGCGGAACCCGTTTCGACGGGACGCGATACTGGGGATTCTGCAGTTGACGGGCGACGAGTCGGTAGCGACCTCGGGCAACTACGAACGGTTTGTCGTCATCGAAGGCCGTCGTTATTCGCACATCATCGATCCGCATACGGGCTATCCGGCCCGCGGCGTGGCGGGTGTGACGGTCATCGCCAGCAGCGCGACGGCTGCGGACGCTGCGGCGACGGGGCTGTTCGTGCTTGGGCTGGAACGCGGCCCCGCGGCGCTTCGGGGCATGCAGCGTTTCGTGAAGGGCTGCGCGTGGGTGCCCGATCGGGAACCGCTCGAGATTCACGTGACGGACGGGTTTGCCCGGTATTTCACGCCGCTTGCCGAGACGGCGGGCCGCGTCGTTGTGTTGCCCCCGCCTGCTGCCCGCCAGCCGCCCGCCGGGCTTTGACGCCATGCTTCGCCCGGCGCGAAGATCCGGGTCTGCCCGGGGCATGGACGGGGCGTTTTCTCACGCCTGTTTTGCCTTCATTTCTTCGGTGTTTTTTGCCGCTTTCCGCCTTGCGTTTCGGGGCCTTCCCGATACAATATTTTTGCAGGGAGGGGAGGGTCGATTCATGCCTGAAACCGGGCAAAAATCCAAAAAATATGACGCCACGAACATCGCGGTGCTGGAGGGGATTGAGGCGGTACGGATGCGGCCCGCGATGTATGTCGGCGACACCGGCGTGCGCGGGCTGCATCACTGTGTCTACGAGGTGCTGGACAACAGCATCGACGAGGCCATGGCCGGCTATTGCCAGAACATTCGCGTGCGGATCAACAGCGATGGGTCCATTACGGTGAACGACGACGGGCGCGGCATTCCGGTGGACATGCACGCGACCGAGAAGCGGCCGGCGGTGGAGGTGGTGCTGACCACCCTGCATGCGGGCGGCAAGTTCGACAAAGAGAGCTACAAGGTATCCGGCGGCCTGCACGGGGTCGGCGTTTCGTGCGTGAACGCGTTGAGCGAATGGCTGGAGGTGGAGGTGCGGCGTGAGGGCAGCGTGCATCACCAGCGCTTCGAATACGGAAGGCCGGCTTCGCAACTCCAGACGATCGGCAGCACCAAGAGCACCGGCACGAAGATCACGTTTTTTCCTGACGGCAAGATATTCAAGATCAGGACGTTCGAGTGGGACATCCTGGCCAATCGTCTTCGCGAGTTGGCGTTCTTGAACAGAGGGATCACCATTGTCTTTTCCCAGGAGGACCCGGCGCGGGAAGAGACCTTTCATTTCAAGGGCGGCATCACGGAGTTTGTGACGCATCTGAACCGCACGAAGACGGCGCTGCATCCGAAGCCCGTCGCGTTCGAGAAGGAACGGGACGAGATGACGGTGGAAATTGCGATGCAGTACACGGACTCGTTCAACGAGAGTGTCCTGTGTTACGCCAACAACATCAACACGATCGAGGGCGGTACCCACCTGAGCGGCTTTCGTTCCGCGCTGACGCGGACGGTGAACACGTACGCCAAGGCGAACAAGCTGATCAAAGACGACAAGGAGGCGATCGCCGGCGACGACGTGCGCGAGGGACTGACGGCCATCCTGAGCGTGAAGATACCCAATCCGCAGTTCGAAGGGCAAACGAAGACCAAACTGGGCAACGGCGAGGTGCAGGGCCTTGTCGAGTCCATCGTGAATGTGGAGTTGGGCACGTATTTCGAGGAGCATCCGTCGGTTGCGCGGCGGATCGTGGAGAAGGCGCTATTGGCCTCGCGCGCGCGCGCGGCGGCGCGCAAGGCGCGGGACCTGACCCGGCGCAAGGGGGCTCTGGACAGTTTTTCGCTGCCGGGCAAGCTGTCGGACTGTTCGGAGACGGACCCGGAACTGTGCGAGTTGTATCTGGTCGAGGGCGACAGCGCGGGCGGGTCGGCGAAGCAGGGCCGGAACCGGGAATTCCAGGCGATCTTGCCACTGCGCGGCAAGGTGCTGAACGTGGAGAAGGCGCGGCTGGACAAGATTTTGAACAACAACGAGATTCGGACCCTGGTGACGGCGATCGGCGCGGGTATCGGCGAGGACGAATTCGATGTGAACAAGGTCCGGTATCACAAGATCATCATCATGACGGACGCCGACGTGGACGGCGCGCACATTCGGACGCTGTTGTTGACGTTCTTCTATCGGCAGATGCCGCAGTTGATCGAACACGGCTATCTGTACCTGGCCCAGCCGCCGTTGTACAAGGTGACGCGCAAGCGGCGGGAGCAGTACATTGAATCGGACACGCAGTTGACGAAGCTGTTGCTGGAGCTCGGGGCGGAAGACCTGTCTCTGGAGTCGGCGGGCAACGGCAAGACGTTCAACGGCAAGGCGCTGCTGGATATTCTGGATGCCCTCACGGAGCTGGAGCACATCGCGGGCCGGATCGCGAGGTTGGGGATTGATTTCAGGGAATTTCTGGCGAGTCGGCGCACGGACGACCCGAGTTTCCCGAAGTATCGGGTGACCGTGGGCGGGGGCGATGACCGGCAACAGTACTTTGCCTACACGGACGAAGAGCTGACGAAGCTTCGCGAGGACGTCGAGCGCCGGATGGGGCGGCAGTTGGAGATTTTTGCGGAGGAGGGCGCGGAGGAGGGCGCGGAGGAGTCCTATTTCCGGTGGCAGGAGATCTATGCGGCGCTTCCGCTGGTACGGGTCCTGGCGGAGCTGGAGAAGAAAGGATTCACGGTGGCGCAGTACGAGGCCGGAGACGAGCCGTTGTACCATCTGGTTTCAGGCGAGAGCAAGTCGAAGGTGGCCGTCTACTCGCTGCACGAACTGCTGCACACGGTGAAGACAATGGGGCAGAAGGGTGTGAACGTGCAGCGGTACAAGGGGCTGGGCGAGATGAACCCGGAGGAGCTGTTTGAGACGACGATGAACCCGGAGCGTCGCAAGCTTCTGCGGGTGGTGCAGGAGGACGCCGTGAAGGCGGACGAGATATTTTCCATTCTGATGGGGGACGAGGTGCCGCCTCGTCGGGAGTTCATCGAGGCGAATGCGCTGAACGTGCAGAATCTCGATGTGTAGCGCGCTTCCGGGCGGGCCGAGCGGGCGAAGGCCGGGAGCTGAAAAGTCGAAAGGTGGGCGGAACCGCAGATGCTTGCCGAGAACGAGAAGATCGAACACATCAATATCGAAGACGAGATGCAGCGCTCGTACATCGACTACTCGATGAGCGTGATAGTCGGGCGGGCTCTGCCGGACGTGCGGGACGGGTTGAAGCCGGTGCATCGGCGTGTTCTGTTCGCCATGCGCGATCTGGGCAACACGCACAACCAGCCCTACAAGAAGTCGGCGCGCATTGTCGGCGACGTGATCGGCAAGTATCACCCGCACGGGGACCAGGCGGTGTACGACACGATCGTGCGCATGGCGCAGGACTTCGCGCTGCGCTACACGCTGGTGGACGGGCAGGGCAACTTCGGCTCGATCGACGGCGATCCGCCGGCGGCCATGCGGTATACCGAGGTCCGAATGGACCGGATGGCGGAGGAGTTGCTTGCGGACATCGAGAAGGAGACGGTGGATTTCGGGCCCAACTACGACAACCAGCTGCAGGAACCGCTGGTGTTGCCTGCCAAGTTCCCGAATCTGCTGTTGAACGGCTCCTCGGGCATTGCCGTCGGCATGGCGACGAACATTCCCCCGCACAATCTGGGCGAGATTGTGGACGCGATCGTGTGTCTGCTGGACAAGCCGGAGGCGTCGGTCGGCGACCTGATGCAGCACATCAAAGGGCCGGACTTTCCGACGGGCGGGGTCATCTGCGGCTCGAAGACGATCCGGCAGATGTATCGTACGGGCCGGGGCCAGCTCAAAGTCCGGGGTCGTGCGGGGATCGAGGAAACGAAGCAGGGCCGTCAGATCATCGTCATCACGGAGATTCCGTACGCGGTGAACAAGACCGCATTGCTGGAAAGCATTGCGAAGCTGGTTCAGAACAAGACGCTTGAAGGGATATCGGATCTGCGAGACGAGTCCAACAAGGCGGGAATTCGCATCGTGGTCGGGCTGAAGCGGGGCGTGGTGCCGAAGGTGCTTCTGAACAACATCTACAAGCACACGCAGCTGCAGGCGACCTTCGGGGCCATTCTGCTTGCTCTGGACGGCGGCCGGCCCCGCGTGATGAACCTGAAGGAAATTCTGCAGTGTTTCATCGAGCATCGGGTCGACGTCATCACGCGGCGTGCGCAGTTCGACCTGGCGAAAGCGGAGGCGCGCGCGCACATTCTCGAAGGGTTGAAGATCGCCCTGGACCATCTGGACGCCGTCGTCAAGACGATCCGGCAATCGAAGAACCGGGATGATGCGCGCTCGCAGTTGATGGCCAAGTTCGGCCTGACGGAGGTGCAGAGCAACGCGATCCTGGACATGCGCCTGTACCAGTTGACGGGGCTGGAGCGCGAGAAGGTGGACGCGGAGTACCTGGAGGTGATCAAGCGGATCTCGTCGCTTCGCGACCTGTTGAGCAGCCGCCAGAAGATCGAGGGGCTGATCAAAGAAGAGCTTGAGGCGATCAAGGCGACCTACGGCGACGAACGGCGGACGGACATCGTGCCGGACGAGGCGGAAATGGCGGTAGAGGATCTGATCGCGGACCGCGAGTGCATCATCACGATCTCGCACACGGGCTACATCAAGCGCGTGCCGGTCGGCACCTACCGCCAGCAGCGCCGGGGCGGCAAGGGTGTGGCGGGCATGGGCACGAAGGAAGAGGACTACGTGGAGCACCTCTTTGTGGCGGCGACCCACGACTACATTCTTTTCTTCACCTCGGGCGGGCGGGTGTACTGGGAACGTGTGTTTGAGATTCCGGAGGCGAGCCGGGCTTCGCGCGGCAAGGCGATCGTGAACCTGCTGCAGATCAAGGGCGGCGAGAACATTGCGGCGATGATCCGGGTGCGTGAATTCTCGGAGGACAAGCACGTGTTGATGGCGACGGCCCGGGGGGTGGTGAAGAAGACGCCGCTGAACGCGTTCGGCAATCCGCGCCGTGACGGCATTATTGCGATCGGGATCGACTCGGGGGACAATCTGATCGGCGTGAAGTTGACCGGCGGCGAGGACGACGTCATGCTCGCCACGCGCAAGGGGATGAGCATCCGGTTCAGCGAGAAACAGTTGCGGCCCATGGGGCGTACGGCGCGCGGGGTGCGGGGCATCACGCTGGGCAAGGACGACGGGGTGGAGAGTCTGTCGCTGGTGGACGACGGGGCGACGTTCATGGTGTTCACGGAGAACGGGTACGGGAAGCGGACGGAGTTCAGCGAGTATCGCGCTCAACGCCGGGGCGGGCGCGGCATTATCACGATCCGAACCTCCGAGCGCAACGGCATGATGATCGGCGCGCATCCGGTCCAGGAAAAAGATTCTCTGATGCTGATCACCGCGCAGGGGAAGATGATCCGGATCGCCGTCAGCGACGTGCGCGTGATCAGCCGCGTGACGCAGGGCGTTCGGCTTCTGGTGCTGGAGCCGGGCGACAAGCTCGTGGCGGCCACGACCGTGGAGCCGAACGGCGGCGAAGACGGACAGGGCGGCGCAGACGCGGCCGGGGAGGCCGACGCCGAGCCCGCGGAAGAGGCGCCGGAGGCGGAGCAGGCGGGGGAGGGAGAGCCGCCGGCCGGCGCCGGGGCCTGACGTTGGCCTTTCGTGGGCCCCGCGGGCGGGATCAGGAGTCGGATGTGTCGACGAGTTCCCTGAGGATCGTCTCGTAGCCTTTGCCCTTTTCCATTTCCTTCTCGACTTCGCGCAGTGCGGTATTGGTGCCGGGCACCTTCTGCGACGTGAACGCGAAGACCGTGGAGCCGATCTGGATCTTGTCGCCTGCGTGAAGCTGTGCGATTTCGATGGATTTGCCGTTGACCTGCGTGCCGTTGCGGGACTTGAGGTCACGGATGAAGTAGTCCTCGTCCCATACGCGAATGCCGCAGTGCAGGCGCGAGGCTTTCTCGTCGGTAATGACGATATCCGCCTCGGCCGCTCTGCCGATGGTGATCGGGTCCTTGCCCAGTTTGTATTCGACGGTTTTTCCGTTGTCGTCAACGTATCGCAACAGCATAGCGTTCCTCCCGACTTCGAAAGGCGCGGCGGCATCTCACGCGGAGGCGTCGCGCTGGTTTGAGCGTCTCTTGTGGGCCGGCGCGGGCGCCGGATCGCCCTGCTGGCTGCGGAAGTACTCGATCGTTCTTGCGAGGCCCTCTTCCAGACCGATTTCCGGCTTCCAGCCGAGCACGTCCTTCGCCTTGGTGATGTCCGGTCGTCTGACTTTCGGGTCGTCGACCGGCAGAGGTTTGTAGACGATTTCAGACCGACTGCCCGTCAATTCTCGGATCTTCATGGCGAACTCGGCGATGGACATTTCGTCCGGGTTGCCGAGGTTGACGGGCCCGTCCTGCTTGCTCCGGGACATCAAGTAGATGCCGCGAATCAGATCCGCCACGTAGCAGAAACTGCGCGTCTGCCCGCCGTCGCCGAAGAGGGTGATGGGTTTGTTGCGCAGGCACTGCACGATGAAGGTGGGGACGACCCGGCCGTCGTTGGGCCGCATACGCGGGCCGTAGGTGTTGAAGATGCGGACGATCTTGGTGTTGACGCCGTGAAAGCGATGGTAGGCCATGGTGATGGCTTCGGCGTAACGTTTGGCTTCGTCGTAGACGCCGCGTGGGCCGATGGGGTTCACGTTGCCCCAGTAGGACTCGTTCTGGGGGTGCACGAGCGGGTCGCCGTAGACTTCGGACGTGCTGGCCAGGAGGAAGGCCGCCCGTTTTGCCCTGGCCAGGCCGAGCGCTTTGTGGGTGCCCAGGGCGCCCACTTTCAGGGTCTGAATCGGGAGCTCCAGGTAGTCGATGGGGCTGGCCGGCGACGCGAAGTGAAAGATGTAGTCCACAGCGCCCGGGAGATAGATGTACTCCGTGACGTCATGCTTGATGAAGCGGAAGGCGTCGTTGCCGGCCAGGTGCTCGATGTTCTGGACATTGCCTGTGATCAGGTTGTCCAGGCAGACGACCCGGTGCCCCTGCTCGAGCAGGAAGTCGCAGAGGTGGGGGCCCAGGAAACCCGCCCCGCCCGTCACGACGGAGACCGGCCGAGTCTCGCGGTCGTGGGGCCCGTGGACGGAACGCTTTGAATGCCTCTCTTTCATTGCAGGCTCGTGCCAGACCCCGCAGACTATATCCGAAAGGGTTCGGCCGTTACAAGCGAAACCGACAGGGCCGGTACGGCCCGGCGCCCGGCGTGATCTGCCCATCAAGCGCTGCCGGGGCCGTCAAGGTCGCGAGTTGCCGGGTGCGGAGTATGGGGTCAGAAGTCTGGCACGCCACTTCGCGATGATTTCCGCGTATCGCGTATTCAGCAGGGCGCTCAATCCGAGCATGAGGAGGATGGCGACGGTGAAGAGGATGAACCCCGACATGTCGTGGTAGACCTTCTGGGCTGCGCGTTGGCCCAAGGCGGCGGCTACGACGAAGATCGTCAGAATGCGGGCGATATTGCCCGCGATGGCCAGGGGGACGCCCGCCGCAAACAGGATCCATTTCTTGAGCCAGCCCTTCTGGCTGATGTAGGCCCAGACGGCGGTCAGCGCCATCATGGCAATGAGGGAGCGCAGGCCGCTGCAGGCGTCGGCCACCTCGAATTGGAACCCGGCCGGGGTTGCGCCGGCGAGCCCCAACCCGGCGTGAACGACCTCATAGATGCGGGTACCGCTTCGGACGACGTTTATGCCTATGGCATTCAGGACGTTTGCCGCCACCTTGGTGGCCAGCACGCGCAGGGGGAAGGAGAGGTAGTTCAGAAAGCTCAGCGGGATGCAGAACAGCAGGTAGACGCAGGGGAAGAAGAGGTACCGCGCCGTTTGCCGGCCGTAGAGGTAGAAGGGGATCCAGAAGAAGAGGGAAATCATGGCCAAGAGGGATATCCGCACGAGTTGCGCACGATACCCGAGCACGTGGAGCAGAAGGGCGGCGACGACGCCGGCCAGACCGAACCAGGACGCCGCCTTTGGAGCTTGCCACAGCTCTTCCCGCCGTCGCCAGACGAGATAGGCGCTCACCAGGGGGATGGCCCATCCGTGCGAGAAGTCGCCGCCGACACCCGACCACCGATGCACCATCCATCCGATGGCCGAGTGCCCGAACGCCTTGAAGTCCTGGGTGTTGCCCCGGACGTGAAAGAGCCCCAGAACCAGAAGCAGGAGCGCCGTCGTGCCGCCGAGGCGTATGAGCCGGTCTACAGGAAGGGTGCGGAATTTTTCCGCGAATGCTCGGATGCTGTTTGGCCTGTTCTCCATGCCGTGTTTAGGATCAGGAACTCCGTGTGAGCCTTGTGGCGCTTCGGGCCGCCGCTCTTGGCGGGGCGAATTCAACCTTCACCCCGCGATCGGGGTGGGCGCTACAGGATTTGAACCTGTGACTTCTACCGTGTGAAGGTAGCGTTCTCCCACTGAACTAAGCGCCCACCCCGCTCGCGGGGCTGTGACTTCCACCGTTGTGAAGGTCGCGTTATCCCTCTGAACCGGGTGCACTGAGCTTCACCGGTATTGTACGGCGGGGGGTGTCCTTGTCAAGTCTGTCCGAGCCAAAACCGTTGCCTTTGTAGCGGGATTCTTTTACAGTGCACCGGATGAGGGCAAGAGCATCGGTGGGAAGCGTGCTGGTGTGCGTCACGGCATGGGTGTGGCCCGCGGAGGCGTTTGACCGGGAGGCGTACGAGGAGTCCGGGGGCACAGCGTGTCAGGTACAGGCGGCCCCGTCGGAGGCGATCTACGGGCTGGCGTTTACGGACGGCACGTGGCTGGTAGGCGCGCCGGTATTTGCCGAGTACGGGGTTTCGCTTTTTTCGGACGGCGAGTCCGAAGGGCTTTTCGGCGGGGCGGGCATGACGCTGCGCGTGATGCCGCGCGGCGCGGTGGCGCCGTTTGCGGGGATTGGTGGCTGCTACAACCACCGGTTCGAGGGTGAGGAGCCGGGCGGCACGCTGCCGGTTGGGGCGTCCCGGCCGCCGCGGCAGGAATCGTACTGGGCGGGTTTGTTCGAGGGCGGGCTGCGCGTGCGGGTGGGGGCGGGTGGCCGTTTCGTGGAAGCGGCAGGTCGCTACGTGCTGCCGGGGCTTGCCGATGAACCCGGGTACTGGCTGTTGACGGTGAGCTATGGGTTTCTGCCCTGAACGGCCGCGGAGAAAGGGCGCTTTTTTGTTGCATTTGGCGCGCATGGCCAGCATGATGCTACGGAGCATCCGGCACATGTGCCAGTCCCCGCGCGGCAGCTGCCGCGCGTGTTGTCGCCTGTCAGAAATTTGTCTTGGTGGATCTTGCGCTGAGGACTTGCTTGCTATGAAAAACCTCCGTATACCCAGCGGCGTGCTGATCGGGATCGTGCTTGCATGGTGGGCGTGTACGCCCGGGTGGTGTCAGACCGAGCTATCGGGGCTGAGCCCTTGGCGTGTCAGCGTATGCGCGGGCCTGCTCGACTACGAAGGCGATGAAGAGGTCAAGGACGGTCTTGTGGGCACGGTGGTTGTCGGCTATCAACTGATCGACGAACTGTCGGTGGAGGGGTTTGTGGGTTTCTCGCCGGAGCTGGAGGGAAACGCGCGGGCTTTTCAGGAGGGCGGCGGCGACGGGGTCGGGCCTGGCGTGGACTGGGACACGACATCGGCGATGCGTCTTGGGGTGGACGGGCTCTACCACTTCTTTCCGCAGCGGCGTCTCGACCCTTACGTGGCCATGGGCGCTGAATGGATTCATTACTCGGACGACCTGGGCGGCGGGGGGCAGGACGATCTGGCCTTTCGCCTGGGGCTCGGGACGTTTTACCACCTGAGCGACGAGTGGGCCCTGCGGCTGGATTACCGGGGGATGGTCGTTGGCGACAACACGGAAGCGAACTCCGTCTTCAGCGGCGGCGCCTGTTGGATCTGGGGTGCTGGCCCGGCGCCGCGCAGCTATGTGGCGGTGGCAGGGCCGCGCGACAGCGACGGGGATGGGCTGAGCGACGCGGAGGAGAAGGAGCTGGGCACCGATCCGTACGACCCGGACACCGACAAGGACGAGCTTTCGGACGGGGAGGAAGTCAAGATCCACAAGACCGACCCGCTGAATCCGGACACGGACTATGACGGGCTGAAGGACGGGCCGGAGGTCCACCGTCACCGGACGAATCCGCTCGACCGCGACACGGACGACGGCGGCGTTGCCGACGGGCATGAGGTGATCGAGGACGGGACGAATCCGTTGGATCCGACGGACGATCTGCAGTTGTTCACGTTGAACATCGAATTTGCCACGGACAAAGCGGACATTCAGCCCGAGTACCATTCCAAGCTGGACGTGATCGGGAAGGTTCTGAGCCGGGATCCCGGCGCGACGGTCCGTATTGAGGGGCACGCCGACCAACGCAAGCAGTCGGCGTCCAAGTATAACCAGGAGCTTTCTGAGCGGCGGGCGAAGGCCGTCCTGCACTACCTGGCAACGACCTGGCACATCGCGCGGGAGCGAATGGAGGCTGTGGGCTATGGGTTCTCCCGGCCTGTGGCCGCCAACGATCCTGTTATGGGCAATCCGAGAAATCGCAGGACGGAGGTCTACGTCCGCCCTTCGGAACGCGCGGACTAGCGCCCTTCCCGACCGGCGGCCACAGATGGAGCTTGCCAACTCACTGACGAATCGGCGAAGCGTTCCGGCGCTTCGCCGATTCGTTATCCGGGCTTGTCAGATCGTATGAGGACAGCAGGGACCATCCACATGTGTCTGGCGCTTTGCGGCTTTGCGGCCCAGGCTCTTGCGCAGGCGAGTGGCGCGACGACCAACCGGTACGCTTTTCCGATTGGGGAGAAGCTGTCCTACAAGGTGAGTTGGGGCGTCGTGCACGTGGGGGACGCGGCGACGCAGACGGAGTGGGTCGAGTCGGGCGGGCGCCGGCTGTTGAGCATTCGGATGTACGCACGGACGACGTCGCTGGTGGCGCGTCTTTATCCTGTGAACGATTACGCCGAGAGCCTGGTCGACCCGGTGACGTTCCTGCCGGTGCGTTATGAACAGAAGCTGTCGGAGGGTGGAAAGGACCGGCACGAGGTGGTGCGGTTTGACCATGCGGCGCGGAAGGCGTACTGGGAGTCGAAGACGAAGGGCAAGAAGGAGTTCGAGATTGCGCCAGACACGCGGGACATCGTGAGCTTCATGTACTACATGCGGACAAAGGGGGCGGCGGCGCTGGCGAAGGAGAAGAAGCAGACGTTCAGTGTCGTGGTCGACGACACGATCTATGATCTGACCGTGAAGGATCCGCATCGTGAGGCGGTGCGACTGCCGCGGTTCGGGCGGGTGAAGAGCGTGCGGTTCGAGCCGGAAGCCAAGTTCGGCCAGATCTTCATTCGGCGTGGGCGCATGTGGATGTGGGTTTCCGAAGACCCGCGTTGCCTCACCACCAGAATGTCGGCTCGGCTTGCGGTGGCCAGCCTGCGGGCGATTCTGGTATCCGTGGAGGGGCCGGGCGACGATTTCTGGGTGCGCCCGCCGGCTGAATCCGAGAAGAAGCAGGGGGATTAGTGGTGCCGTGAAGACCCTGACCCGCTACATCCTGGCGAGTTTTCTGACCGCACTTGCGCTGACGGTGCTGGTCTTCACGTTCGTGATGAGCATCGGCGCCATATTCGGCGGCGTGGACTGGCTGACGAAAGGCGTACCGTTGCATTTTCTGCTGCGCCTGTTTGCCACGAGTCTGCCGGAAGTGCTTTCGTTCTCGATTCCCGTCGGGATACTGACTTCGGTCCTGCTCACGTTCGGGCGCCTGTCCTCCGACGGGGAGATCACGGCGACGAAAGCGTGTGGCGTCAGCATATGGCAGATCACGACGCCGGTGCTCCTCATCTCCGTGTGCTTCACCCTCGTCTGTCTGCTCGTGAACAACGAGATAGCGCCCCGAGCGGTCTGGAGCCGGCGGCAGTTGAAGCGGGAAGTGGACATCGAGATTGCCGTCAAGCTGTTGAGGCGCGGGCGCACGATGGATCTGCCGGGCGCGATCATGTACGTCGGATCGAAAGAGGGTAGCGAGCTGAAGCAGATTCTCATCTGGCAGGAGGAGGACGGCGGGAACGAGATGAAGATTCAGGCGGAGTCCGGCCTGCTCGAGATCGCGCCGGACAAGAAAGCGGCGAGCGTGACGCTGTTCAATGTGCGCATCACCAACTCGCAGAAGCAGCCGCGCGATGCGTACTTCAAGCGGTACCCTCAGACGATCAATCTGGACGAAATGGTCTGGCACGAACCGATGAAGCCGCGCCCGCCCGACATGGCACTGGCGGCGTTGGTTGAGGAGATCGGCCGGCTCCAGATCGCCCGGCTGTCCGCCCCGGACGCCGCGACGGCGGGGAAGCTCACGGCGCTTTACGTCCAGGTGAACAAGAGGATCGTATTGGCGTTGTCGTGCTTTACGTTTGCGCTGATCGGCATGCCGCTCGGGATCCGAGCGCACCGCAAGGAATCCACGATCGGGGTGGGAATGAGCATTCTGCTGGCCTTTCTGTTCTATCTGTTTCTGATCGTGGCGGATTCGCTGGCCACCCGGCCGGAATGGCATCCCGAACTCATCGTGTGGATTCCGGTGGGGCTTTCGCTGGGATTGGGCTTGTGTCTGCTGCAGCGGGCGAATTGAGTGAGAGCGGGCGTGGACAATCGATATCGGCTGGGCTTCTGGCTTGTGCTGGGTGTGCTGACGGCGGCGCGGCTGTGCGTGATCGGCGGGTTCGGGCTGAGTACGGATGAGTCGCACTACGTGATGTATGCCCGGCATCCGGCGTGGGGGTACTACGACCACCCGCCGATGGTGGCGTTCATGATCGCGCTGACCACGGTGCCGGGCCGCGGTCCGTTTTTCGTGCGGCTGGGCCCGGTGCTGTGTTCGGTGCTGGTGCTGATCCTGTTGCGGCGGCTGGCGCTTGCGCTGTACGGGGACGAACGGGTGGCGTTCTGGGCGGCTGTCACGGCGAATTTGATGCCGTACCATCACGCCCTGGCCGTCGCCGCGCTCCCGGACGCCACGTTGAACCTGTTCTGGTGCGCCGCGCTTCTTGCCGGCTGGCATGCGGTGAGCCGTGGTCGGTGGCGGGCCTGGCTTCTTTCGGGGCTGGCCTTCGGCGGCGCGTTGCTCAGCAAGTATCACGGCGTGTTACTGCCGGCCTGCGTGTTGGGTTTTCTGTTCTCCTCGCCGCGGCGGCGGCGCTGGCTCCTGCGTCCGCATCCGTACGTCAGTCTTCTGGTCGGCCTGCTGGTCTTTCTGCCGAACGTGGTTTGGAACTGGCGGCACGACTGGATCTCGTATGCCTATCAGTGGGCGCACGGCGGCGGGCGCGGCGAGTTCCGGGTGGTGAACGTTCTGGAGGTCGTGGGCGGGCAATTGGCGGCGGCGTCGCCGTTGGTGTTCGTGCTGCTCGTGGCCGGGGCCGTGATTCGGTTGCGGCACAGGCCGCTGGGCGAGGCGGACTCGTACGTGCTGTGGATGAGCGTACCGGTCTTCGTCTTCTTCTGCGGGATCGGCACGTTCGGGAAGATCCTCCCGCACTGGCCGTTCATCGGGTGGTGGCCGCTGCTGCTGCAGGGGGTAGCGGCCGCGTTGAAGGGGCTGGCGGCGCCCGAAAGCGCGCGGCAGTGGCGGCGCTGGTGCGCGGCGGGCGCGGCGGTGTCGGTTGTCATGATTGCGTTTGCCTATGCGGCCGTCTTTCGGCCGGTTGTGGGCGGCCTGCACAACCGGCTGCGCGCGGCGTCGCTGGCCCTGCACGCGCGCTGGCCGTCGATCGCGCCGCTGGCCGAATTCAAGAGCAAGTACGACATCACCAACGATCTCTACGGCTGGGGGGAGGCCGCGACGCGAGTCCGCGCGCTGCGGGACGCGATGCCGGCTCCGGAGCGGACGTTCGTGTTCTGTCATCGCTTCTTTGCGGCCAGTCAACTGGCGGTCTATCTGGATCCCGAGGTGGAGGTGACCTCGCTGCACCGGCTGCCGAACCAATACCGGCTCTGGTTCAAGCCGGAAACGCGTGTGGGGTGGGACGCGCTGTTCGTCGATGTCGACCACTCGTTCCAGGGCCCGGCCCGGTACGCGGCGCTGTTTCGCGAGGTGGCGAGCGAACCGGTGCGGATCAACGTGTTGCGTGACGGACAGGTCGCCCATGAGGTGCGGGTGTACCCGTGCTATGGGTTTGCGGGGAAGTGGCAGGGGGAGTGAGGTCGGCGGGGGGAGTCCTTCATCGTCTTTGACCACTCATCTAGTCCGTGGTATCCTGCCGTTTGGATTCCAGGAACCGGGGAAGGATAGGGGGTTGGAGCTACAGAACCACAACATGTAGTCTGGAGTCGCTGAGTTTCCTGCATTGCTTCGGTCTACGTCAATGCGTAGGACCTGTGACTGCGGGGCGTGGGATTGTGACACCAAACGACTATCGGACGGTGGCCCTCTTCTCTGTGTTCTTGGCCGCTCGCGCCAAACGCGGCTTATCGGGGCACTGTTGCGATGAGGTTGGAGGCCCCCGTGGTGGACGTGTGCTCGCCGTAGTCCTGCTCTTCATCTTTTCCTGCACAACCCTCGCCGATACCCTCTACGTTTCTCCCACAGGCGGGCACTCTTGGCCATTCAGTAGCTGGGCCGACGCGGCCACGAACATCCAGGATGCCGTCGACGCCGCTTTGGACGGTGATGTCGTGCTTGTGACAAACGGGATCTATCAGCTGGCTGAATCCGTAGCCGTGTCCAATGCTGTAGCCGTCAGAAGTTGCGCAGGCGCTGACGACACCGTTCTTACCGGAGCCCAGTGTTTCAGCTTGTTCCACAGCCATGCTCTCGTGGAGGGATTCACGATGAGGGACGGAGATTGGGTGGAGCGTGGTGGTGGCGTTTACTGCCAGAATGGCGCGATGGTGTCGTCTTGCGTGATCTCGAACTGCCAGGCTCGCTATGGGGGCGCGGTGTATGGGGGAACGGTTTCGAACTGTTCAATCTTCTGCAACCTCGCTTTCAACGGCGGCGGAACCTACGAGAGTACCGTGTATGCGAGTGGTACTTCATGAAAACCGCCGAGAACTTCGCTTCGCAGCATTTCGGTTTCGCGGGCGTCGAGCCTCTGGTGGGTGATTTCGACGGTGACGGCCGCGACGATTTCGCCTGCTACTACCCGGTGACGGGGGGCTGGTATTTCATGAAGAGTACCGAAGGCTTTGCCACGCGACAGTTCGGTTTCGCTGGCACGGTTCCGGTGGCGGGCTATCCGACGAATCGGTAACCATCCTTCAGCTTCCGATGCCGACCCCGCTCAAAACGGGCCGAAGAAGCAGCGCAGGCCGAGCCGCACGTTGAGATCGGAGTCGGTATACTCGCCGCCCATGTCTTCCGTCTGGTTAACCCAGTTCCCGTCGGTCTGGTAGACGTCCTCGGTCGCGAGTTCGTAGTTGAGGCTCGCGGCGACGGCGACGTTTCGGGCGATGAAGTACTTGATGCCGGCGGAGAGCGTCAGCAGGAAATACTCGTCGTCGTAGTCGTCGCCGTCGAGGTAGGCGACGCTCGCGCCGAGGTAGGGCAACAGAACGAGGCCGAAATCGATGTTGTATTCGCCGAACGCGCCGACGCCCCAGAGGCTGTCGAATTCCACGTCCTCGTACTTGACGAAGCCGCCGACCTCCACGTCGGGCCGCATGAAGTAGCCGAGCCCGGCTGTTGCCTTGAACTCGGGCTCGCCCTTCCAGTTCTCGAAATCGAACGAAGACTCGAGCAGGAGTTCGTAGGTGCCTTCTTCGACCATGGCGCCGTGGCAGGCGAGCGTCAGGCCGAAAACAGCGGCCAGCATGCCCAGTGTTCTCACGTTCTGTCCTCCTCAGATCCGAGAATGCGCCGGATTAAGAGCGCACCAAAGGCTGTCGTGCCGCCCCGCGGAAGCGGGGTTCGGCTCGTTTCTGTCCTGGAGGATACCGTAGTGGCCGCCCTTCGGCGCGTCAAGCACAAAGCGGCTTGTCGTACGACGAAAAGCAGGGATTGAACGGCACACGGAATTGTGCTGTACTGACGCGTTCGGGCCGCGCTGAGCGCGGCCGGCGGCGCAGCCGAGGGTCGAGGACCGCGGATCGACGATGGAACCGCAAGCGGACATTTCACGGCGGGAGCGATGGGCGTTGCTGGCGCTGCTGGCGTGCCTGTTCGCGTTTGGCCTGTTCGATCACTCGCTCTGGGGGTCGACCGACGCGCGTGAAGGCTCGATGATTGCGGATATGTTCCGCAGCGGCAGTTGGGTGACGCCGCTGATGAACGGCAAGCCGTTCCTGGAAAAGCCGCCGCTGCTGCACTGGACGGGGCTGGCCTTGTGCCATGTATTCGGCGGGCTGTCGGAAGGGCTGTTGCGTCTTCCGGCCGCGCTGTACGGGTTTGGAGCCGTGCTGCTGGCGTATCTGTTCGGTCGGCAGATGGGGCGGGAGCGGGCGGGTCTGGCGGCGGCGTTCATGTGCGGGACGTCGCTGCTGTACGCGGAGTATTCGAAAATTGTGCTGACGGATGCGGCGGCCGCGTTCGCGGTGATGCTGTCGTTGTTCCTGTTCTGGCGCGCGTGGGCGAGCGGGCGCGTATCGGCGTACGGCCTGTTCATTGTGGTATCGGCGCTCGGCTTCTATGCCAAGGGGCTGATCGGGCCGGGCCTGGTGTGGGTATCGGTGACGGCTTTTCTGTTCGTGCGGGGCAAGTGGAAGCGGGCGGTTGTCCTCGGGCTGATCTTCGTGCCGGTATTCGCGCTCGTGGTGGCGCCCTGGGCGGCGGCCCTGTTCCGGGAGGGTGGGCGCGATTTCCTGCGTGTGGCCTTCTGGGACAACCAGTTCGGGCGGTTTCTGAGCTTCGGCGGCGAAGACCTGCCGGCCGACCCGTACCGGGTGCATAAGGAGCCGGTCACCTTCTACCTGCGCGAGCTGCCGCTGCGCCTGCTGCCCTGGTTCCTGCTGATCCCGTCGGCGCTGGTCCACTGGTACAGGCGCGGCACGGCGTTTCGCGCGGAACTGCACGTGTTTCTGCGTGTGAGCCTCGTGGCGATGGCGGCGGTGCTTCACGTATCGACGGCGAAGGTCGCCTGCTATGCCTTGCCGCTGTTCCCGATTGTATTCCTGATGACGGCCGTCTGGATGGAGGACGCGAGCCGGGCGTGGTCCATGGCGCGCACGCCGCGTTATGTGTGGATCGGGCTGGCGGTGTGCGTACTGGGCCTGGGTTGGACCGTCAAGGGCGAGTGGCCGGCCGCGGGTCATGTGCAGGCCGTGTTGCTCGGCGGCGTGTGCGTGTTGATCACGCGTATGGCGGCAGGCCGGCTGCTGGCGGCGACGGGCGTGCTGCTTGTGGCCGTCTTGGCGGCGGCCGGGCTGGCGGTTCCGATCGCGCTTGCCGTGCCGGCCGCCTCGGCCTGCGTGCTGGCGCCCGGCCGGTTGGCGGCGGGCGTATCGGTTGTGCTGGCGCTGTTGCTGTTGGCGGCGACCGGCTGGCTGGCGCGGCAGGTCTGGCTGACCTGCCGCGGGGGGGCGCGGGCGGAGGCGTTTCTGTGGCTGCCGCCTGGGGTTGCGGCGTTGTTCATGCTTGCCGGCGCCATGCTGATGCCCGCCTATGACCACCAGCGCACCTTCAAGCCCTTGGCCGAACTTGCGGCCTGCGAGAAGGCCGGCGGCCGGCGCATCGCGCTGGCCAGCACGAAGAACGAGTATATCGGAGCGCTCACGTTCTACCTGGGTGCACGGATCGAGACGTTTGAATCCCAGGACGCCCGATCGATCCGGTCCTATCTCTTCGAAGGCGGCGAGCCGTCGGGCGTGATTGTGTTGACGAAGCATCTGGGCGCGATCACCAACACGTTCGGCGCCAGACCGTTCCGTGTGCTGAAAGCGGATCACGACGGATACAAGTGCGACTATTTCCGGCTGCTGGCGGCGGAGCCGCCGCGCGGAGCAGAGGAACCGCGAATGAACGCCAACGAACGCGAATGAGGACGGATAGAGATGCGAGAGGCCTTTCTGCCATTCTGCAAACCGAGCATAGGGGACGCGGAGATCGCGGCGGTCCGCGAGGTGCTGCGGTCCGGGTGGATAACGACGGGCGCGCGCAGCGCCGAATTCGAGGCGGCTTTTGCAGCGCACGTGGGTGCGCCTCACGCCGTAGCGCTCGCCTCGGGCACGGGCGGCATGCACATCGTGCTCAAGGCGCTGGGGGTCGGCCCGGGCGATGAGGTCATCACCCCGTCGATGACCTGGGTCTCGACGGTCAACCTGGCGGTTCTGGCCGGTGCGACGCCGGTGTTCGTGGATGTTGACCGCGACACGCTGATGGTCACGCCCGAGACCGTGGCCCGGGCCGTGACCGACCGCACGCGCCTGATCGTGCCTGTGCATTTCGCCGGGGCGGCCGCGGACGTGGACCCGATCCGCGACGGGGTTGCCGGCCGGCCGATCGCCGTGGTCGAGGATGCGGCGCATGCCGTCGGCACGGCGTGCCGCGGGCGCCGGATCGGCGCCGTGGGCACGTCGATCTTCTCGTTCCACCCCATCAAGAACATCACGACGGGCGAGGGCGGCATGGTGTGTTCGGACGACGCGGCGCTGGTCGAGCGTCTGCGCCGGCTGAAGTTCCATGGCCTGGGCGTCGATGCGCACGACCGGCAGATGCAGGGCCGGGCGCCGCAGGCGGAGGTGGTCGAACCCGGCTACAAGTACAACATGACCGACATCGCGGCCGCGATCGGCCTCGTCCAGCTCCGGCGCGTGGAGACGTTCAACCGCAGGCGCGCCGAGCTCGCGGCGCGGTACCGGGAGCGGCTGGAGCCGATCGACGAAATCATCCCGCTCCGCGACCCGCCGTACCCTGCCACGCACAGCTGGCACTTGTTCATTGTCCGTTTGGACATTGACAAAGCGGGATTCAGTCGTGATGATTTCATGGCCAGATTGAAGCAGCGCCATATCGGGACCGGCCTGCATTTCCGGGCGGTACATCTGCAGAAGTATTACGCACAACAGATGGGCATGCGCCGCGGCATGCTGCCGCATACGGAATGGAATTCCGACAGAATCTGTTCTCTGCCGCTCTTTCCGGACATGACGGGCGAGGACGTCGACGAGGTCGTGGACGCCATCAAAGAGGCAATCGCAGCCGGATAGGCTCATGGACGAGAGAAAATCCATTTCGGTGGTCGTGCCCGTCTTCAATGAGGAGGAGAGCCTGTGGGAGCTGATCCGGCGCTGCCTGGCCGTGTGCCGTGGGCTGGGCAAGCCGTTCGAACTCGTTCTCGTGAACGACGGCAGCAGCGACGGTTCGGCGGAGATCATCACGCATGCGGCTGCGAAGAACCCGGGCGATCTGGTCGGCGTATTGCTGAACCGCAACTACGGGCAGCACGCGGCGATCATGGCGGGGTTCGAGGCGTCGCGAGGGGACATGGTCGTGACACTCGACGCCGACCTGCAGAATCCGCCGGAGGAGCTGCCCAAGCTGGTCGAGAAGCTGGAGGCGGGCGCGGACGTTGTGGGGTCCATCCGCGTGCCGCGCCAGGACAATGCGTTCCGCCGGGTTTCATCGTGGATCATCAATCGGGTGACGGCACGGGCGACCGGCGTCAGCATGCGCGACTACGGCTGCATGCTGCGCGGCTACAGCCGGCAGATCGTGGCGGCGATGCTGCAATGCCACGAGCGCAGCACGTTTATTCCGGTACTCGCCAACTCATTCGCGCACACCACCGCGGAGGTCGAAGTGGAGCACGCCAGGCGGGCGGCGGGCGGATCGAAGTACGGGCTCTGGAAGTTGATCAACCTGCAGTTCGACCTGTTGACCAGCATGACGACCTTCCCGTTGCGGCTGCTCAGTGTGCTGGGCGCGTGCATGTCGCTGCTGGGCGTGGGGTTCGGCTTGATGATCCTGATCATGCGCCTGGTCTATGGCTCCGAGTGGGCGGCGCAGGGGGTCTTCACGCTGTTCGCCATTCTGTTCATGTTCGTCGGCGCCCAGTTTGTGGCGATGGGCCTGCTCGGTGAATACATTGGCCGGATCTACTACGACGTGCGGGCCCGACCCCGTTATTTCGTGCACGAAGTCGTGGGGTCGAGTCGGCTGGCGGCGGAGTCGAAGGCCGGAAGGTTGAAGGGCGAAGGTCGGAAGGTCTAAGGCGGTGCCATGCGGGCTGTTGTTTTTGCCTATCACAATGTGGGGTGTGCGGGAATCGAGGCCCTGCTGCGGCACGGGATCGAGGTGGCGGCCGTCTTCACGCATACGGACAGTCCGAACGAGAACATCTGGTTCGAATCGGTGGCGGAGCTGGCGGCTTCGCGGGGGATTCCGGTCTACGCGCCCGAGGAGGTGAACCACCCGCTCTGGGTTGCGAAGATTCGGGCACTGGCGCCGGACATCGCTTTTTCGTTTTACTATCGGCACATGATTCGGCCGGGCATTCTGGATCTTCCGCCCAAAGGCTGTCTGAATCTGCATGGTTCGTTGCTGCCGAAGTATCGGGGCCGGTGCCCGGTGAACTGGGTGCTGGTGAACGGTGAGCAAGAGACGGGGGTCACGCTGCACTACATGACGCCCCGCGCGGACGACGGCGACATCGTGGGCCAGGCTCGGGTCGCGATCGAAGAGGACGACACGGCCCGGTCTCTGTATGGCAAGATCGTGACGGCGTCGGCAGGCCTGCTGGACGACGTGCTCCCGAAGTTGAAGCGGGGCACGGCGCCGCGTGTGCCCCAGGATCACGGGCAGGCGACGTATTTCGGCGGTCGCCGGCCGGCGGACGGGGAGATCGACTGGTCGAAGCCGGCGCGCGACGTGCGGAACCTTGTCCGTGCGGTCACGCGTCCCTATCCGGGCGCCTTCACGCATTTCGGCGACAGGAAATGCTTGGTCTGGCAGGCCGCGGAGACGCAGGCACAGGCCGCGAAGCCGGGGACGGTTGCTTCGGCGGACCCGCTGGTCGTCGTTTGCGGCGAGCGTGCACTTCGGATCGACTATGCGCAGGCGGAGGGCGGAGTCTACACGGGCGGAAGCCAACTGGCCGCCGAGCTCGGCATCGTGGACGGCGTCAAGCTGGGCCGGCCGCGTTCGGCAGCGGCGGAAGCGCTGCGGAAGAAGAGTGTGTTGATTCTCGGCGTCAACGGGTTCATCGGCAACGCACTGAGCGAACGGTTGTTGGCCAGCGGCAGGTACGACGTACACGGGATGGACCTGCAGTCGGACAAGATCGGCAGGCTGCTGCGGACGCCCGGTTTCCATTTTGACGAGGGCGACATCGCCATTCATCGCGAGTGGATCGAGTACCACGTCGGGAAATGCGATATTATCATGCCCCTGGTCGCCATCGCGACGCCCATCGAGTACACGCGCAATCCGCTGCGCGTCTTCAACCTGGATTTCGAAGAGAACCTGCGCGTGATTCGCTACTGCGTCAAGTACGGCAAGCGGCTGATATTTCCGTCGACATCGGAGGTGTACGGAATGTGCCGCGATGCGGAATTCAGCGAGGACTCCTCGGACCTCGTGCTCGGGCCGGTCCGCATGCAGCGCTGGATCTATGCGTGCGCGAAACAGTTGCTGGACCGCGTCATCTGGGCCTATGGCCAGCAGGAGGGGCTGCGGTTCACGCTGTTTCGGCCGTTTAACTGGATCGGACCCCGCCTCGACAGCCTCTCCTCGGCCCGGATCGGCAGTTCCCGCGCCATCACGCAGCTGATCCTGAACCTCGTTGAAGGCAGTCCGATCCGGCTGGTGGACGGCGGTGCCCAGCGCCGGTGCTTCACGGACGTCGCCGACGGGGTGGAGTGCCTGTTCAGGCTGATCGAGAATCCCGGCGGGGTTTGCGACGGGCAGATCTTCAATATCGGGAATCCGGACAACGAGGCCAGTATCCGGGAATTGGCCGAGATGCTGGTCGAGCGGTTCCAGAGGCATCCGTTGCGCGCGCGGTTCCCCCCGTTCGCCGGGATCCAGACGGTGGAGAGCGGCCAGTACTACGGAGCGGGCTATCAGGACGTGCAGCACCGCAAGCCGAACATTCGCAAGGCGGCGCGCCTGCTGGGCTGGACGCCGCGGGTCGGCCTTGAGCAGGCGGTGGAGAAGACGCTGGATTTCTTCCTGCAAGAAGCCATCGAGTCCGACGAGTTTGAAACCTGAGCCGCCGCGGGCTTGGCCTGCCGCGCAGAGGCCAGCGGTCAGCGGGGCCCCGGCACGGCGTTGCCGCGCCGGATATGACCAGTATGGAACGATGCAACTGGGTCTGCGAATTGATGTCGACACGTTTCGCGGCACGAAATACGGGGTGCCTCGGCTTTGCGGACTCCTGTCGGCCGCCGGGATACGCGCGAGCTTCTTCTTCTCCGTCGGCCCGGACAACATGGGGCGCCACCTGTGGCGGTTGCTGAAGCCGGCTTTTCTGCGCAAGATGCTGCGGAGTCGAGCGCCGAACCTCTACGGATGGGACATTCTGCTGCGGGGCACGCTCCTGCCGGGCCCGGTCATCGGCGTGAAGCTGGCGCGCGTGATCCGCGCCGCCGCCGAGCAGGGCCATGAACTCGGGGTCCATGCCTGGGATCATCACGCCTGGCAGCGGCACATCGAGGCGATGGACGAAGCGCACATCCATGCCGCGCTGCAGCGGGCTTTCGACGGGCTCCGCGAGGCAGCCGGAACGGCGCCTGTCTGTTCCGCCGTGCCCGCCTGGAAAGCCGATGAGCGCGTACTGATGCAGAAGGCGAAATTCCCTTTCGTCTACAACAGCGACTGCCGCGGGGACAGCGTCTTCAGCCCCGTGGTGGACAACACCGTCCTGGCTCAGCCCCAGGTGCCCGTGACGCTTCCGACGTATGACGAGCTCATTGGGCAGGGCGGCATAGGGGCCGAGACCTACAACGACTACATCCTCTCGCTGCTCAGGCCGGACAAGCTGAACGTGCTGACGATCCACGCGGAAGTGGAGGGGATTGTCTGCGCCGGCCTGTTCAAGCGGTTCCTCGATGCCGCCCGCCAGGCCGGTGTGACCCTCGGTCCGCTCGGCGCCCTGCTGCCGGCCGGAGGCGCGCTGCCGTCGGGTCGGCTGCTGCGGCATCGGGTTCGAGGGCGGGCGGACTGGGTGGCGGTCCAGGCGCCATGCGCGCGTGACGGCTAGCCGCGCCGCGTTGGCCGTCCAGCATCAACCCTGAGTCCACTCCAGGAACCCGGCTCGCGAGGACGCTCGCTCTCCATCGCCACTACATCTGGCGCCAACAACCCTGAACCCGCGGGCGTCCCTCGGGGATGGCCGCGGGTTCTGGCTTGCCTCCGGGGCGGGCGGCAAGTAGAGTAGCGGCAACGGGGAGGGGCTATGGCCGGCAAGGTGAAGAGCCTGGCTGAACTGGGCAAGGCCGTACGCGCACTGAAGGAAGCGGGTAAGCGCGTCGTCTGGACCAACGGCTGTTTTGATCTGCTGCACGTTGGGCACGTGCGCTATCTGCGTCAGGCGCGCAAGCTGGGGGACGTGCTGATCGTCGGGCTGAACACGGACAAATCCGTGCGGAAGATCAAGGGGGCGAAGCGCCCGCTTGTCACGGGCAGTCGGCGGGCGGAAGTACTCTCGGCGCTGGAGTCAGTGGACCATATCGTGCTGTACGACGATGCGAGGCCGGACAGACTGTTGCGGTACTTGAAGCCGGATATCCACGTCAAAGGGGGCGATTACGCGTTGGCCGATATCCCCGAAGCGGCTGCCGTTGCGGAATACGGCGGTAAGGTTGTGGTTTTGAGACAGACGCGCGGCGCGTCGACGACGAATCTGATCCGGAACATCGTGCGGCTGTACGGATAAGGAAGAGACATGATCCTCATCACAGGCGCGGTAGGCTTCATCGGCAGCGCGACGGTATGGCTGTTGAACGAGCGCGGGCGTTCGGACCTCGTGCTTGTGGACAGCTTCGGGAAGGATGACAGGTGGAGCAATCTGATCGGCCGCAATTTCCACGACTTCGTCCACTATGACCGGCTCTTCGAGTATCTGGCCAGCCTGGGCGAGACGGCGAACTGCGAGCTGGTCATTCATATGGGCGCGTGTACGGACACGGCCTGCACCGACATGAACCATCTGTACGCCTACAACACCGAGTATACGCGCCGGTTGTTCCTCTGGGCGCGGCAGCGTTCCGCGCGCTTCATCTATGCCTCCTCGGCGGGCGTGTATGGGGACGGTTCGCTGGGGTTCGGGGACGAAGACGCCTTGACGCCGAAGCTGAGGCCGCTGACCGCCTATGCCTTTTCGAAGTGGTTGTTCGACAACTGGCTGGTGCAGACGAAGCAGACCTCTTCGATTGTGGGGCTGCGCCTTTTCAATGTGTACGGCCCCAACGAATACCATAAGGGGCACATGGCGAGTGTCCTTTGCCGCGCCTTCAAAGACGCCAAAGCGCAATGGGTGATGCGCCTGTTCAAGTCGCACAATTCCCGGTATGCGGACGGTGAACAGCGACGTGATTTCATTTACGTGAAGGACGTCTTGCAGGTGCTGGCGTTCTTTTTGGATCACCCGGAGGCCACGGGGATCTTCAATGTGGGGACGGGCGAAGCGCGGTCGTTCAACGACTGCGCGAATGCGCTGGGCAAAGCTCTGCGCAAGCCGTTGAAGGTCGAATATTTCCCGATGCCGCAGGAACTGCGGGCGGGGTATCAGTACCAGACGCAGGCGGATATCAGCAAGCTGCGCGAGGCGGGCTTTACGGGCACGTTCAAGCCGTTCTACCTGGCGGTGGGCGACTACGTCCACAACTACCTGGTGCGGAACTTCGCGATGCTCGGGACGGAGGTGCCGGTTGCCGAGGAGACCGACAGGCCGCGAGGGCCGGGCCCGGTCCGGCGGCCGCGCCCGGTGCCGCGGCCGGATCCCACGGCGGCCCAGCCCGCGCCCGGCGGCACGACGGCCCCGAACCGGAATGCCGGGAGCGGACCTGCCGCTCCGCCGCCAGCCGGGCGGTAGGAAACGGACGGGGGCCTGTGGGCCGCAGGCCAATATGCCTGTGCGGCCTCCGGCGGCGCCAGCGGCGCCGGATATGACGATGTGGAGACTTCGTCTGGGGCCGTGTCGCCCATAGTAGAAGAGCCGTCCCTGGCTCGCCATAGCCCGCAGGGCGACGGCGGCTCGGCTCT
>JAFGHX010000156.1 GCA_016929905.1 Kiritimatiellia bacterium | reverse complement strand
GCCGACATCGAGCCGGATGCCGCCGCCGGCGCCGGCCGAGTCTGCAAAGGCGTAACCGTCTTCGCCGTCGGCGCGGATGGAGCCGTCAATCGTGGCGTTGGCCGCCGCGATGCGGACCAGGCCGCCGCCGACGCCGCCGGCGCCCCAGTCGGTGCCGCCGCCGGCGCCGGGGAAGGCGGGATCGGCAAAGTCGTCATAGACCCAGTTGCCGGTGAGCCCGTGGCCGAGCCCGCCATGCGAGCCGCCGGCGGTGCCCGTCGCGCCGCCAGTCGTTGTGTTCCCTGCCGTGTACGCGCGCAGGTAGCCGCGTGCGGATGCCGCGATCCGGGCCGTGCTCTCGATGAGCAGGCTGTTGCTGATCGTCAGGTCCACCCTGTACTCAGCGGTGTTCGTACAGGCCGGGTGCGTGAGCGTCCCGTTCGTCACGATGCTGAGCGAGTTGAACGTGTGCGGGCCGTCAATCGTCAGGGTACACCCGTTCACAATGATGTCGTCGCCCTCGTACGTCAGATCGCCGTTCGTGACCACAGTATCGACGGTGAACGTATTCGTGGCCGCACCAGCCGGCACGCACAGAAGCGATGCGATTCCCAGCGCGACGACGCAGACAGACCACGAGCAGAGCCTGGCGTACATAGGGGAACCCTCTTTCTTGTGAAGGGGATCAGACTGCATGGATCATCCGTTTTGGGTCGCGGGTCCTGGCCGAAACCCGAACGCAAAGTATACCAGACCTACGACGCGCAGAAAAGAGAATACGCGCGGCACGCGCAGGATTCATTCCGCAAAGCGGCTAGGCCCGGAATCCGCCGCAAGCGCGGGATTGTCCGGGGAAATTCCGCGAATTCAGCCGGCGGGCGGGCGGCAGGGGAACGGGGTCCGCCAAGGGTTTGGGCCCTCGTAGTCCAGCGTCGCGGCTCCGGCTTCGTCGACCCGCACCGTATAGCTGACGGGTCCGAACCGGGTGGGCATGCCCGTGACGCCGAACCGGGCGCCCGGCGCAAGCCAGGCGGCGGGCGCGCCCGCGCCCAGAACGAGACACTTGCCCTCGTCACGCACGAAGAGGTCGCGGATGCAGGCGATCATTTCAGCGGATGTCCAGTTGTGGGGCATGTTGGCGCCCAGCGCCTTCGCGCTGCTCAGCCAGCCGCGGCACCCCCGTTCGTTTCCGAACGGGAATCGTTCGGAGCCGTCGGGCCGGCCTTCGATGAAGGCGGAGACATCCCATCTGCCCGCGGGATCCAGCATGCCGTTGAGGCCGGTCCAGGCCTCGTCCGGCATCCCGAGCAGGAACGCGTTGTGGATTTGCGCGGCTTCGAAGTAGGTCCACAGCGGCTCGGGCTTGCGCCGGCCGTCGGGCGTCAGACGATGCCGGGCGTACCACGTCCGGAACGCCGCCCGCAGCGGCTCGGCGTAAGCGTGCAACGCACCGGTGGGATAGGGGGCCACAACGGCGTCGCGAGGATTCCCGTACCGCGGCAGCAAGTGAGACGCAATCGCGTCGTCCAGCGCCGCGGCCCTGGTCTGCCACGCGGCGGCAAGGTCGGCCGCCTCGCTGCGCTCCGCCGCCCGGGCCGCCAGCCGGAAGCCGGCCGAGGCCCAGCAGTTGATGAAGAAATCGGGCGAATGCCCGTCCATCCGGCCGTGGATCAACCCGTTCTGCGCCGGCAGGCAGAGCACGTTCCCCATCGGCGAATTGAGCACGCGCGAATCCCGGTTCTCCGTGACCCTGCGCAGCGGCTCACGGGCGGCGAGCATCTCCTCGAGGAATGCCACCCGCTTGCGAATGCAGTAGAAGTTGTCGCGCAGCCATGCGTCGTCCCCGCACGTGGTCGCGTGCGAGACCAACGCCCATATGCCTTGCCCCGGCGCGTCGGACTCGGCGCCGAACCCGCCGCCGAAATACAGCGGAGCCAGGTACTCGGAGCCGATCCGCGCGAGGTCGTGCCGGCCGATCAGATCCAGAGCCCTCAGCACGATCACGCAATCGCGGATCCAGAACACGGGATAGGTGACGGCTCCGATCCGAGGCAGTCCGCATTCCATGGCCGCCAGAATGTGATAGGCACAGCGCTCCCAGACCCGCGCGACGCGCGGATCGGGACAGAATACACGCGTCGGCAGCGCCTTCGCCCACGCCGCCTCGCAGCGTTCGAACCCCGCCTCGACCGACCGGTCCGCGTGAGGACGCCTCAGGGGAATGCAGGCATTGAAACCGCCGGGCAGCGCGCCATGTTCGGTCTTGAACCGGATGCATCGCCGCGCGCCGGCCTCGGCGCCGACCCGATAGGTCAGCAGCGCCACCGCCGAATCGTGCGTCGCGTCAGGCCCGACAATCTCGCAGTGGTCCGGCTCCGTCTCGGCAACCAGACGCTGAGCGCCGTTGATCCGTAGGATGCGCGAATCGGCATCCCAATCCAGCGCGCCGATTCTTCCGCCGGCCGGCCCTTCGGCCCGGACGACAACGTGCAGACGCACCTCTTTCCCGCCGGCTGCCTCGATCGTCACGTCGTTGAAATCCACGCCCTCACTGCCCGCCGAGCCGAGATGGCACAGCCGGTGGATCACCCTGACGGTCTCGCCCGCGCCATAGGAGGCGACCACGACCGGCGGACACCGGCGCGCCGTACCGAACGACCAGTCCACTTCATCATCCGCGAGGAGATCGGGAGTCCAGAAATGGCCGTCCTGCTCCACCCATAGGGAAACCCCGCAACTCCATATGCCGGGTGAATACACGTTGCCCGGCTCGACCGTCGTCTTGTCGCAGCCGTCGCTGGCGGGGTTTCCCAGGAAGATGTGCACCTTGCCCTTGTTCGGGATGCTTCGTGCCCGTTCGATCAGGTCGTGCATGCTCATGCCTGTCTGGACAATACGGTGTGGATATGCTAAACAGAAGGGTGAATTCGGCTTATTACTATGCAAAAACGTCAATCCCTGCCTGAGCCGCCGGCTTACGCCCCGATGATCGGTGCGCGGGAGTTCCCTGTGCGGTTCTTCATCGAGAACCGGATGCGCCAGCGGGGGCCGTATGTTCACCATCCGCACGTGCATGATTCGCTGGAGATCGGGTACTGCCACGAAGGGGAGGGTCTTTTCGCGATTGCCGACAAGATCCTTTCATTTCGCGAGCGGGACACGGTGGTGGTGTCGGGGGTGGAAGCGCACAGCGGGCAGAACAGGCCCGGGGTCACGAGCGTGTGGAGCTGGCTTTTTCTCGACCCGGTACGCCTGCTGGGGGAGTGGTGCCGGGAGCACGCGCTTCTGGACACGAGCCGGCTTTCGGGCAAGGCGTTTGGCAACGTCCTGCCGGCTTCGGCGTATCCGGCGGTCGAGAGTCTGGTTCTGAGGCTCATCGACGAAGCGAAGCGGGCCGCTCCCCACTTCGAGGAGTCGGTACGCGGATGTGCCCTGAGTCTTCTGGCCGAGTTTCAGCGCCTGCCGGGTCTGGCACCGCAAAGCTGTTCCGTTTCGTCCCGGCATCGCATGGATCGCATAGAGCCGGCGCTGCGGCGCATCCAGCAGGAGTACGCAGGCAAGATTTCGGTCCCGGGGCTGGCGCGGCTGTGCCACATGAGCGAGTCGAATTTCCGGCAGCATTTCAAGCGTGTCATGGGCAAGACGGCCTATCAGTATGTGCTGGCGTACAGGTTGGGGATGGCCTCGATCGAGCTGCGAGACGGGCGCAAGACGGTGGAGCAGATTGCCGACGACAACGGGTTCCCGACGCTTTCGTGTTTTGTGCGCAAGTTCAAGGCGGCGGAGGGTGTGGCGCCCCGGGCCTGGGCGCGGCAACAGGAGGGCGGTTGATTCGTGCCGGCCAGCATTTGTCGTTTCACCCGGCGCCGTTTGTGGTAGGATACGAAGATGCCGGACGAACGACTACCCCAGAATGGGAGCGACGCACAGAGTCAGCCGCCTGTCGTGCTGTACCAGGGGCCGCTCGGCGGCTGCGCGCTGCGCCTCACCCTTCATGGCGGCGACCAGGAGCTGAGAGCTTCGGCTACGCTGGGCGAGGAAGCGGCCTCTCTCGAGGCGGCGGATCTGCTTGTCCTGCTCGAGAAACTCGGGGTGCAGGGCCGCGTCGACAGCGATGCCGTCGGGCGGTTCTGCGCGGGCGCCCGTGGCGGCGAGGCGCAGCAGGACGTCTTGCTCGCCGTGGGGGTTCCCCCGGCGAAAGGGCCGGACGGCCGGCTCGAATTTCACGTGAGGCCCACCGCGACGGAGCCGCGGTACGAGAACGATGAGCACGGCAACGTGGACTACCACAATCTGCACCTTTTCGACAACGTGACGCCGGGTGATGCGATTGCCACGGCGCATCCGCCCGAGCGCGGCGAGCCGGGCGCAACCGTGATGGGTCAGTCGATCCCCGGGCTGATGGGCGACCCGCATCTGGCGCTGGCCGGTGCGAATGTCCGGGCGCAGGAGCAGGAGGGCGGCCGCACGTTTGTCGCGACCGGCGCCGGCCGCGTGGTCTTCCAGAGCAACGTGATCTCCGTCACGGATGTGTACCGGGTGGACGGCGACGTTGATTTCAACGTCGGGCACATCGAATTTGTCGGCTCGGTCACAATCGGCGGCAACGTCCTGGACGGGTTCAACGTCAAGGCGGGCACCGGGTTGACGATCCTCGGCAACGTGGGTGCGTGCCGCATCGAGTGCGGGGGCGACGTTACGATCGGCGGGATTTCCGGCAAGGGCGCGGCCTCGGTGAAGTGCGGCGGCAATCTGAGCGTGCGGTACATTGACGACGCGACGGTGGAGTGCGAGGGGTCCGTGCAGATCGCCAAGGAGATGTTGAATGCCACGGTGCGATGCCGGGGCCGGCTCGAAGTCAGCCTCGGCGCGATCGTCGGCGGCGAATGCGTCGCACTCGAGGGCATCGAAGTGAAGGAAGCCGGCTCGGCGGCCAACGTCAACACACACCTTACTGCCGGCGTCGACTACACGTCGCTGTCGGAACTGGAAACGATTCGCGGGCAGATCGACTTCATGGCCAGGAAGGAGGCCAAGATCAACCAGGATCTGGCCCCCCTGCTGCACCAGGCCAAGGACTTCGACAAGCTGCCGGAGCACAGCCGGACCCGGCTCGCGGGTCTGTTGACGGCGCTCAAAGACGTGAAGGCTTTGAGTGAGGAACTCAAGGCGAAGGAGGAGCAGATCAAGACGCGGGCCGCCCAGCGGGCGAACGCGATGATCAACGTCGTCAGCGTTTTGAACCGCGGCGTCGTGGTCACGCTCGAGCGGGTCACCGAACAGGTGCTGGAACCGGTCCGAGGTCCGGTTACGGTGCTGGCGAACCGCAAAGAGGGCGGTCTGCGCTACACGCGGATGCGTCCGCTGACGACCGACGCGAAGAAGCTGCAGGAGAGCATCGAGCAGCAGGAAGAGGCCGCCGCGCGCCGGGCCGAAGCCATGAGGCAGCAGGAGGAGGCCAGACGCCGGGCGGCGGCTGAACGCGAAGCCAGGCACAAGGCCGAACAGGAAGCCAAGCGCATGCAGGAAGAGGATGCCCGGCGCCGGGCCGAGCAGGCCGACCTCGACAAGCCGGACGAAGAGGCGCCGGGCAGCGGCCGACATGACGGTTGACTTTCGGCTCCCAAAGAGCCACCCTGTGCGACACGGGTTAATCGGATGTGGAGAACGGGAGCGGAACATGCCTTCATTTTCTGAACTGGCGGACCCCGCCATTGCGCAACTGGCCGTTTACGAGCCGGGCAAGCCCATCGGGGAAGTCGCGCGGGAGATCGGGCTGGCAAGCGCGGACGCGATCATAAAGCTCGCTTCCAACGAGAACGCGCTCGGGCCCTCGCCGCTGGCGCTGGAGGCCATGCGGGCGGCGGCGGCGCAGATGCACGTGTATCCGGACGGCGGTGCGTTCTACCTGCGCCAGGCGCTGGCCGAGCAGCTCGGCGTGGAGCCCGGGCAGTTGCTGATGACCAACGGCAGCAACGAGGGCATTGAACTGATGGCCCACGTGTTCCTCGGGCCGGGCACCAACATCGTCATGTCCGAGCGTGCGTTCGTCGTCTATCGATTGATCGCCGCGGGCGCGCGGGCCGAAACGATTGCCGTGCCCATGCAGGGCTTCACGCACGACCTGAAGCGGATGCTCAGAGCCATCACGCCCGAGACGAAGATCGTGTTTGTCGCCAATCCCAACAACCCCACCGGAACGCTGGTGGACGAGAAGGCGATTGCGCGCTTCATGAAGGACGTGCCGGAGCACGTGGTCGTCGCGTTCGACGAGGCGTATGTCGAGTTGCTGCCGCCCGACCAGCAGCCCGACACGCTGCAGTATGTGCGGGAAGGCCGCAACGTGGTGCTGCTGCGCACGTTCTCCAAGACCTATGGGCTGGCGGGGCTCCGCATCGGGTATGCGGTTGCGCCTGAGGCGTGCGTGAACCTGCTGCATCGCGTGCGGCAGCCGTTCAACGTGAACGCCATGGCGCTGGCCGCGGCGCAGGCGGCGCTTCGGGACGAGGCGCATGTCGAGCAGACACGCAAGCTTGTGCGGGATGAACTCGCGTTCTACGCCGACTCGCTGGCGCAGGCACGGATCGCCTATGTGCCCTCGGTGGCGAACTTCCTGCTGGCCAAAGTGGGAGACGGGCGAAAGGTGTTCGAGGCCATGCAACGCGAAGGCGTCATCGTGCGGCCGATGGACGGCTACGGGTTGCCGGAATACGTGCGGATCACGCTCGGTACCCGCCCGCAGAACGAGAAGTGTATGGCGGCGCTGGTGAAGGTATTGCGCGAGGCGGGGTAGTGGAGTATGGGCGTGGGGAAGAACGACGCCGATGAGGACGTGAGCCTGTTTGGAGTGGCGCGGCACGACGGCATTACTCCAACACGCCATCACTCCGTCTCGTCGAAGGGGGCCTGAATGATCATCGTGTTGAAGAAGGGCGCGACCGATGAGCAGGTCGAGCAGATCACGAACAAGATCAAGGAATGGGGGCTCGCGGTTCATCTGAGCCGCGGGATCGAACGCACGATTATCGGGATCATCGGCGACGAAGGCCCCGTCCGGGCGAAGCCGCTGGAGGTGTTTCCGGGCGTCGAGAGCGTCATGCCGGTGCTGAAGCCGTACAAGCGGGCGAGCCGGGATTTTCATCCCGACCCGTCGGTCGTCACGGCGCCCGCCCCGAACGAGAAGGGCCGGCCGGCGGTATTCGGCGCCAGCGCCGTGACGGTGATCGCCGGGCCGTGCTCGGTGGAGAACCGGGCTTCGCTGATGAAGATTGCGGGCGCCGTGAAGGCGGCGGGTGCGCGCGCGCTGCGCGGCGGCGCGTTCAAGCCGCGCACCTCACCCTACAAGTTCCAGGGCTTGCGGGAGGCGGGCCTGGAACTGCTCGCCGAAGCCAAGGCCGAATTCGGGCTGCCGGTCGTGACCGAGGTGATGGACCCGCGCCTTGTTGAACGGGTGGCCGCGACGGCGGATGTGCTCCAGGTCGGCGCGCGCAACATGCAGAATTTCGACCTGCTGCGCGCCGTGGGCCAGGCCGGCAAGCCGGTCCTGCTCAAACGCGGCATGTCCAGCACGCTGGAAGAGTTGCTGATGAGCGCCGAGTACGTCCTGAACGAAGGCAACCCGGATGTCATCCTCTGCGAGCGGGGGATCCGGACGTTCGAGACCTTCACGCGCAACACCGTCGATATCAGCGCCGTCCCCGTGCTCAAGCGCGAGACGCACCTGCCGGTGATCGTCGATCCCAGCCACGGGACCGGGCACTGCGACCTGGTTGCGCCTGTCGCGCGCGCGGCCGTCGCCGCCGGCGCCGACGGCGTCATGGTCGAGGTGCATCCGGACCCCGCCAGCGCGCTGTGCGACGGGCCGCAGGCGCTGTTGCCCGAGACCTTCGAAGTCCTCATGCGGGAAATCGACGGCGTGGCCAAGGCCATCGGCCGCTCGGCGTAGGGCGGGGCTTTGGCGCAAGCAGAAGCGCCGTCCCTCTGCTTCCCCCGGGCCGAAGGCCCGGACTCCGGGCGGCACGGGATGCCGCCGGGAGGAAGAGCCGAGACGGCTCTTCTGCCTCACCCGCCGGCCTTCTCGATCAGCTTCACCAGCTCTCGCTTGAATTCCGCGCAGCACGCCCCGTTGATGGCCCACTTCAGCTCGCGGTTCTCGGCACGGGCGACCTGCACCCGCGCCGATTTCTTGTGCCACGGGCACTCGATGCCGCTGAGTTCGGCGGCCAGCTGCTGCGCCGCTTCGAGCCGCTTGTCGTCCTCGTCGCCGCCGAGTTTGAATGTCGCGCCCACTTCCATGCCGCTCATGAGTGCCTCCTGTGCCGAATCTGCCTGCTCCGAACATAGCCGCGTCCCGCGCTTTGTCGAGAACTTTCCGTTGCGCGCGCGCGAGGGCCGGCATGCCGCCCTTTCGCACGCCCGGCATTCTCCGCTTGACCGGTCAGAACGCGCGTGGTTTGCTTCCCGAACAGAGGCGAGAGCGTTCGGGTGACACCAAGGAGATTCGCCATGGACTGCACGCAGGAGAAGAACAAGGCCGACTGCACCTGCAAGAGCGAGGACTGCCCGCGGCGCGGCAAGTGCTGCGAGTGTGTCGCGTACCACCGCGCGAAGGACCAGCTCCCGGGCTGCCTGCGGCATCTGCAGGAGCGGTAGGGGGGCGGTTTAGAGCCGCCGGTGGTTCGGATCGGCCGCAAGGCCCATTTCTGATTCTTGCCGCTGCGTCCTGCGCGGCGTCGCAACGACTGGCTGCGGACGCGCAGGCCCGTCCGCGGCGATGTGGAGCGTCTCCGGACGCGCAGTAGGCCGCGCGTCGGGGGAGGATCGCCTGATGAACCGCGCCAACGAGAAAGAACTCGCCGCCCGCGCCACGGCGCTGGGCAACAGCGCGGACGCCGGCGCGCGTGGCGAGCTGACGGAGCTGACCCGCTCGGAATCGCCTCTCGCCCGGCGGCTGGCCGCCTCCGCGCTCGGGAAACTGGCCGGCATCGTGGCGGCGGAGCCTGCAGTGGAGGCTCTGATGCCTCTGCTCGCCGATTCCCACCCGCAAGTGCGCCAGTACACGGCCAAAGCGCTCGGCGCGTTCGGTGCGCACGCCCGGAAGGCGCTGGACGATTTGCGCGATATGTACCGCAACCCGCTCGAAGAGGAGTACGTGAAGCGCAGCGTGGTGGCCGCCGGCAAGACGATCCGGGAGGCCGTCCGGATCGCCGAACAGGAAACCCGGCGTACCTGCCGGCGGTGCGGTGCGGAAGTGTCTGCCGACGAATATGCGCGCAGCCGGCGCGCCTTTCAGCGCGTCTTCTGCGACACGTGCTTCGATGAAGTGTACCTCGACCGGCGCAACTGGGATACGAAGGTCGAGCTCAACAAGACCATTCAGGCCCGGGACGGGACGTTCGTGCAATCCGACGGCGAGCGGCGGATCGCGGAGTCTCTCGCCAAACACGGCATCCGTTACCGTTACGACGAGCGCATACGGATCATCGATGGCTACGCCGTTCGCCCCGATTTCTACCTTCCGGAGTTCGATGTCTACATCGAGTATTGGGGCATGGACACGGCCGACTACAGGATCGGCATGCTCAAGAAACAGAAGCTCTATCAGCAACAGGGCAAGCGGCTGATCTCGCTGTACCGCAAAGACAAGCCCCGCCTCGAGGAGTCGCTGGCGAAGAAGCTGGCGCAGCATATGCGCATAGATGACACTGGAGGGGGCGAGCCCGCAGCTTGGCAACAGAACGACTCGCCAATGCCCTGAATCTCATCCTTGCCACCATGTGGCTTCTTGCCCGCGCCGCACCCGGAAGCGCGGGTCCCGCCCGGCCCGCTCGCGCATGGGCTGTCCGCCGAGCATGACGGCCCGCCGCAGTGCCGTGCACGCATCGTCAGTCCGGCCCAGGGCCGTCCTGATGACGGCCAGTTCGTACCACGCGTCGGCATCGCGGGGGGCGTGACGCAAATAGGCCGCGTAGGCCTGCTCGGCGAGATCGAGATCGTTCCGGCCGCCGCATAGCCTGGCGACCCGCAACAGAACGCCGGGCGGAGGGTTCGTGGCGGCCAGCAGGCGGCGGGCGAGCGGTTCCAGGAAGGCGGGCCGGCTTCCCGTTCTGACGCAGATCTCCGCGAGTTCCAACGCCAGGTCCTGACTCAGCCGCCCGCCGTGCGCGGCGGCCTCCCGTTCGATGACTCGGCGCCGCGACGCAAGGGCCGCGCTTTCCCTCACGCGTGCCCTGCATTCACGCGCGCCGGCGTTGTGCGGATCGGCCGTGAGCAGTTCCTCGAGCAGCGAGCCGGCCTCGTCGAAGCGGCGTTGCCGCATGTACAGATCGGCCAGCCGCATCGTGGGCTCGGGGAAGCCAGGACACAATCGGGTGGCCTGGCGATACGCGTACTCCGCCTCGGCGTAGAGCCGGCGATAGACATAGAGGCCGGCAATGGCGGTGCGCAGTTTGGAGAAGGTCTTGCGCGCAACGAGATCGCGCCGGAACCGGTTGTTCTTGAGCAGGCGCCGGACGTACCAGTCCCAGAACTCGCGGTCGTTGCGCACGGCTTCGTGCGGGAGCCGGCGCAGCGGATCGGGATTGAGCCGCATCACGAGCCCGTGCGGCACGAGGTGCGGATACATCCACCCGATGGGGTAGCTTTCTTCGACATAGAACGCGTGCCGGGCTTTGTTTCGCTCGAAGATCATACGCGCCAGGATGCCGTTCACATGCATGACTTCCTGTTGGCCCTGGACGCTGACCTTCCCGTTCTGCACGCGGATGTTGGGTGTCGGCGGAAAACGGCCCTCGCGGACCCCGTTGAGGTACACCTGGAACGCCCGGTTGCTGTCGACGGCGGATGGGATCCATATGGCGTCGCCGTACAGGTCGCGCATGACGTTGGTGTAGGTGGCGTCGGCCAGCGCGTTCTGCGTGATCAAGTATACGTCGGGCCGGTCCTTCGGGCAGAATATCTGATAGGTCGGCACGAAGCGGCCCGGGTCGGTGCCGCCGAAGAAGACGGCGGCAGGTTCCATCGGCGGCGGGTAGGACGGGTTCGGCAGAGGTTCAACCGCGGGGCCGAGTTCCGCGGCGATGGCCGGGGCACCGCCCAGCGAGTAGTGCCCGAACTGCCAGCCGAAATCGTGGCCGTTCTGTTCCGCGCCGCCGACGTCGCGGACTAGGTTCGCATTGAACGCGTTGTTCAGCAGCGGGCAAAGCGGCAGGAACAGCACGGCCGCCCGGCCGACCCATGGCGCCGCGCGGTGCGCCCGTGTGGCCCATGCGTCGGCCGCGCGCAGGCAGAGAAGAAGCCCGTAGCCGGCCCAGATCGCACAGACGGCGTGGGACGGAATGAAAAAGACCCGATTGATGAACTGGGACTGAAGATCCGGCCTCGGATTCACGACCACCAGAAGGCCGAGACTCAACCCGGCGAATGCCAGCACGGTGACGGTCGGCCAACCGGCGGCACCGGCATGCGGGAGGCCCGCAAATGCCCACCGCCCGAGCGCATTGCGCCGGAACGGAAACACGATGCTGCGCAGCCACACCAGCAGGGGGGCGAGGGCCAGCACGGCGACCGGCCGTGTGAACTGCCTGCGCAGATCCGCCAGATAGAGGCCGAGCTGACTGAGAAATGTGCGGGAGAACAGCTGTGCCGGCGTGAGTCTCGGATACTGCCCGCGCGTGATCGCGTGCTTGAAACCCGTCCAGGTGCGCGGGTAGCCCCAGTTCATCGGTGGATTGTGCGAGGAGGCCAGCGGCAGATACAGATAGACGGCGAGCCCTGCGACGATCATCAGGATCAGACGCGTCGCCGTCGGCCCGTTCGGCAGCATGCGATAGCTCGCCACGAGCACCAACACGGCCATCAACAGGTAGCCGGCGAAGAGCCAGGTGCGCGGGTGCTGAACCGCGGGGATGACGCCCTGCCTCACGAGCCATGCGAACATCAGCACGACCGCCAGAAAGGTGGCGGCATAGAGCCGGCTGCCGCGCATGAAGACGAGAACGAGTGCCAGGGCGGCAACGCTGGGGGCCAGGCCTGCGTACAGCCAGGTCCATGTCTGGGGCGTTTCGCCGGAGAACCGGGCGGCACGCACGAAGAACAGCAAGATCGACCCCGCGATGGCGGTGTCTCTGCACACGCGCGGCGCTTTCAGCAGCACGACGAGCCCCAACGCCGGCAGGAGCAGCACGAGCGGTTGGTGATTGGTCATGCCGAGCCCGAACAGAAAAGCAGCGAGATAAAGCGGCTTGGTGCGCTCGGGGCGCATCATCCATCGGTACGTGAGCAGCAGGAGCAGAAGGAGGAAGAACGCGTTGAGGCTGTAGACCTCGGCGATGACCGATTGTGACCACAAGGCCGGGGTGAAGGCCAGCAGCAGGCCGCAGGCCACGCCGCAGCAAGCGCACAGCGTCTTCGCGCCGGCCTGCCCGGGCGGCGTCTCTATGGCGCGCTGCGGGCAGAACAGAGTCGCTCCGGAGTGACTCACCAGCATGGCTGTCAACCCGCCGGCCAGCGCGCCGAAGAAGGCCGACATCAGATTGACACCCCAGGCAGGGTTGGGATAGCCCCGGTACGTCGCGAACCCGAACAGCTTCTGGAAGCACCAACCGAGCAGCGTCCAGATCGGATAGCCCGGCGGGTGCGGCACGCCGAGATGGGCGGCTGCGACAATCAGCTCGCCGGAGTCCTCCAGCGTTACCGTTGGGGCCAGGGTGCAGAGGTAGACGCCGAAGGCGGCGGCCGTCGTGACGCCAAAGGCCACCCAATCGCTACCGCGGAAGAAACGGTGTGCACGCGTTTTCACGTTGGGGCTCTCGTCGGTTCGAACGGGACGGGCATCGCGTGTACTCAACCGAAAGGACCGCTTACGCCGGGCGAAAGGCCCTGCGTGCGTTGCCGGACGAGCCGCAGAAAGGCGCGCGTACGCTCGAGTGTCGTACGGCGGTACTGCTCGAGCTGCTCGGGGCCGCCGACCCGGATTTCCGACTGGAGCAGGTCCTTCGACTCCGACTCAAAAGCGGTCAGAAAGGTCAACAGGGCCTCCTCGGCTCGGACAGGACGGCCTCGGCGCAGGTGGAAATCGGCCAGGCGGAACGCGACATCCGGCGACACGGGGCAGAGCGCCCGGGCCTGCTCGAACGCGAGTTCCGCCTCCCGTTCCAGATCCCGCCAGGCGTAGAGCCCGGCGGTCGCCGTACGCATCTTGGCGAAGGTCATTCGGGCGGCGATGTCGCGATCGAACCCGTCCGTCGCCAGCAGGCGGTCGGCGTAGGCGTCCCAGTAGGCCAGGTCTTCGCGGATGACAGCCTCCGGCAGAGCCGGCAGCGGCTCGTTGTTCAGCCTGAAAATCAGCTTGTGCGGGAGCAGATACGGATACATCCAGTCCACGACGTAGCTCTCTTCCACGTAGAACGCGTGCTGTGCCTTGTTTCGCTCGAAGATCTGGCGGCACAGTGCCGCGTTGATCTGCATGACCGCGGCCACCCCGTCGACCGTGACTCTGCCGTCTTTGACGGATACGGACCCGGAAGCAGGTGTCTGCCCCGTCATCGCCCGCCGGGCGTAGTCGCCAAACGCCTCGTTCATGTCGCGGGCGTCGGGCAGCCCGAGCGTGCCGCCGTACAGCGCGCGCAGGTACTCCATGTAGCCCGCATCGGCCAACCCGTTCTGCGTCAGGATCTGGATGTCCGGTGCGTGGCGCGTTTGGTGAAACGCCGTGATCACGAAACGGCCCGGGTCCGTCCCGCCCAGATAGACGCTGCCGTCCGGGATGGCGCTGAGAACGTCGTCCGCATAGCTCGACAGCAGCGCGTTGCTGCTCCACGCCGTGAATTCCCTGTCGGCACCCCAAGTCTCCAGCACCGTCTGCCACAGCGCAGTGGTGAGTACGGTACTGCCGGCGGCCTGCTGGCCGAGATCGCGCTGCTGTTGGAGTTGCCGGAAGAGTGCGTCGACCCTGTTGCTGTTCGCCCGCGCGGCGGCATCGAAGAACGCGCGCAGCTCGGGTGTGAGCTCAAAACTCTGGGTGCGGGCGAGTCCTTCGGCCTGCGCTTCTTTGGCGGCGGCGAACGCGCGCAGGGTCGACTCAAGGATCGCGTCGCGTTGCGGCATCGGCTTCGGGTGCGGGGCGGGCGGGTCGGCCGCCGGCCTTGCGAGCGGCAGCACGATGCAGCCGATGAGCAGCAGAGCCGTCAGCCCGGCCGGCCGGACGCGCGTGGCCATCGCGCGGCGTCCGCTCAGGATGCGCGCGAGCCGCGCTTTGGCCGTCGCATAGCGGTCAACGATGCCGAGCAGCCCGAGCGCCGCGCCGCCGGGCACCGGTGTGCCCGCGAAAGCCGCCACCAGAATGCGGGCATACCGTGTTGCCTGGTCTTTCAGCCGGGCGACGACGATGTCGTCGCAGGCATGTTCCCGTTCGCGGCGGATCCAGGCATTGGCCAGCCAGAGGCCCGGGTGACAGAACCAGAGCACCTGCAGGAGGATCTGGACCGCATTCACCCACAGGTCGTGCCGCTTCACATGCGCCAACTCGTGCAGGAAGATGGGGCGCAGGCAGTCGGTCCGGCCCGCGAGGGCCTCCGGGATGAAGATGCGCGGGCGCAGCAGACCGGCCAGAACAGGGCTGCACGGACCGGGAAGCGCGGCCAGCGCGACCGGCGTGCGGATATCGAGTTCCTCGCGACAGGCATCGAGGATGCGCAGCACGCGCCGATCCGTTACAGGTCGCGCCGTGCGCAGGTGCCGGCGCAGGCGCAACAGACGCCGGACGATAACCAGTCCAAGCGCCCCTGCCGTCGCCAGCCAGGCCGCGAAGAATGCCGCCGGACTGTGTGAGACCGGGACCGGACGGACGGACCCCGCGTCTGAGGGCGGCCCTCCGGCGGTCGGGATCCATGCGCTGAGGAGGTTCGTGCGCACGGAGCCTCCGGCAAGCTCCGGAAAGGCGGGCGGTGCCGGAGCAGGCGCCGCGGCCAGCTCTTCACGCGTCTTGGCGACAATCGCGCCGATCCGGCGCGTCCAGTTCCCGATGCCCGTCACCAGCGACAGACTGGGCGGGAGGAAAAACTTGAGCAGGATCAGGCACAACAGCGCGTAGCGGAAGGCCGCGGACCGCCTCCGCAGCAGCAGATACAGCGTGCCGGTCAGCGCCATCACGGCCGAAGTCTGCCACAACATCTCCAGCAAATACCGCCACCAGGCATCGATCAGAGGCGCCACGTCACGTCCTCCTCAGAGCCCCGGAAACGACGAATGAGCACGAATCAGTGAAAACGGTTGCGCGGTCGGCCTTCGCGTCAAACAGGCTTCCTTCGTCTGTTCTAGACATCGTCACCCGGCCCGGCATTTGTCTGTACGTCGAGGATTCGCCGTTCATCCGTACCTCCGTCATCTCTCTTCGCTTCCATCAAGCATACGTTCCAGCTCCGCGATCTGGCGCTTGCTCAGTCGGCGCCGATCCGCCAGATAGGCGACCAGCGGCCCGAATGTGCCGTCCAGGACGTTGTCGACAAAGGACCCGATCGCCCCGCGTACGGCCTGGTCACGGGGAATGGTGGACTGGTAAAAGCACGTGTTTCCGCGAATCCGACTCGAGAGGTAGCCCTTCTTCACCAGACGATCGAGCATCGTCTTCAGCGTTGAGAAGTGCCACGTCCGCTTCTCCTGCACGGCCGGCAGCAGTTCGCTCGCCGTGATCTCCGGCTCCCGCTCCATGGCCTTCCACGCTGCCTGCATCACGACCCACTCCGATGGAGAGAGTCTCGGTTTGGCCGCTGCGTCCGATTTCACGCCCCGCCTCCGTGTTCGTCCGTGCCCTGGCCTCTCCCGCAGTCCGGAACCTATCCGCGCCCATATATTTACAAATGTAAATATGAGTTGTCAAGAAGAAGATGATGGGATTCGACGTATCGAGAAAGGGCTTGCATTTGGGCGGGCGGGCGCTATCATGCTTTTCGTTTTGGCATCGAGGAACGGGGCGAAAGATGGAAAGCCACCGTACAGGTTGAAGGCGGCGTAAGCGTGGAGGACGCGGTTGTGCGTATAGTCATGCTAGACAGTACCGTGCTTTCCGCGGCCGCGCTTGGCGGTGGGGAGGTCCCGGGCCCGATGTGAAACGAACCCCGGGCTGACCCGAAGGCCCGCCGTCAAGCAAACCTGACGGCGGGCCTTTTTGTTGGGCAACGATGAAACTGAACAGTCCATTACCGCAGGCGATCGACGCGGCGCTCCGGGCGCTGATGGAACCGGGCGAACAGGTGCTTTACGCGCAGGTCAGCGATCTGACGCTGGACCGGCGGTACGGCGAGAGCCACCTGGTGGCGACGGACCGGCGGATTGTCGTGTTCGGCGGGGACTCGCTGGCGTCGACCTACCGGTTGGACGAGCTGAAGGACGTGAAGGTCGACGAGCTATTCGGCGGGGCGCGTCTGCTGGCGGTCACGGAGCAAGGTCCGTGCGAGCTGATCCGCTATTCCAAAGTGTTTGTGCCGGAGTTCGGGACGTTCGCCCGGGTGATCAACCAGTTAATGGCCGGGCGGCCTCCCGAGTTGCCGGAGGAGGACGAGCCGGCGTACTGCCCGAAATGCGGGCGGCCTTTGGCGGAGCGGGGCATCAAGTGCCCGCTGTGCGTTCGGCGCTGGGACGTATTCAAGCGCCTGGTGCTGCTGTTGCGGCCTTACAGGGCGCGGGCGCTGACGCTGGTGGGGATCACCTTTCTGGGCGTGACGGCGCAGATGTTCCCGCCCTACATCACGAAGCGCATTGTCGACGACGTCATCAAGGGCGGGCTGTACGGCCAGCTCTCCTGGTGGATCTTCGCCATGTTGGGCAGCGGGTCGGCGTTTCTGCTTTCCCGGTTCATGACCGGTTCGCTGAACGCCTGGCTGGCATCGCGGCTGATCGCCGACCTGCGCATCCAGCTGCACGACGTGGTGCAGCGGCTGCGGCTGGGCTACATCAACCGCCGGGGCTCGGGCACGCTGATCAGCCGGATCATGAGCGACACGATGGATCTGCGCCACTTCCTGATCGAGGGCATGCCGTTCCTGATGGTGAACATGATCTCGTTTGCCGTCATCGCAACGATTCTCATTGCCTTGGACTGGAAGCTGGCGTTGCTGGTGTTCCTGCCGGTCCCGTTCCTGACGGGCGGCGCGACCTGGTTTTGGAAGAAGCTGATCCCGCTGTTTCACAAGCGGATGACGATTTACGCGTCGCTGTACAGCATCGTCAACGAAACGCTCGGCGGGATTCGGGTGGTGAAGGCCTTCACGCAGGAACGGCGCCGCGGCTCGGAATTCACGCGCGGGAACATGAAGTATTTTCAGACGGAGTTCCGCATCAACAAGACGTTTGTCGGGTTCGAGGAGGTCATGTTCTGGATCATGCAGGTGGGCGTGACGGCCGTCTGGTTCCTGGCGGCGTACCGCCTGTCCCGGCAGGACCCTTCGATCACGCTGGGCGATCTGCTCGCGTTTGTCGGGTACATCTGGCTGTTCTACGGGCCGTTGCAGTGGTTCACGATCGTCCTGAACTGGATGACGCACGCGTTTTCGTCCGCGGAGCGGATCTTTGCCGTGATCGACACGCCGCCGGAAATCTACGACGCGCCCGGCGCGGTAGCCATCCCGCGGATGCGCGGCGCCATCGCGTTCCGGGATGTCCACTTCAGCTACGAGAAGGGCAAGGAAGTGATCAAAGGGCTCTCTTTCGAGATCGAGCCCGGCGAAATGGTTGGGCTGGTCGGCCGCTCGGGTGCCGGCAAGAGCACGATCATCAGTCTGATCTGCCGCTTTCACGACGTGGAGGCCGGCGAGATTCGCATCGACGGGCACCCGATCAAGAAGATCAAACTCGAGCAGGTGCGGCGGCAGATCGGGATGGTCATGCAGGATACGTTTCTGTTCAACGTCAGCATTCTGGAGAACATCCGCTACGGCAGCCCGGATTCCAGCTTCGAGGATGTCGTGCGCGCGGCCAAGGCGGCCTACGCGCACGAGTTCATTCTGGACAAGGAAGACGGGTACGACACGCTCATCGGCGAGCAGGGCGAAGGGTTGTCCGGGGGCGAGAAGCAGCGGCTGGCCATCGCGCGGGCGATCCTGCACGATCCGCCTATTCTCATTCTCGATGAGGCGACCTCCTCGGTAGACAGCGAGACCGAGAAACAGATCCAGGAAGCCATCGCCAACCTGGTCCGCGGCCGCACGACCATCGCCATCGCGCACCGGCTGGCGACGCTCAAGAACGCCAGCCGGCTGTTCGTCATCGACGACGGCAAGATGGTCGAGCGGGGCACGCACGAGGAACTGATGGCGAAGGAGGGCGAGTACTTCAAGCTCGTCCAGACGCAGACCGAACTGAACAAGATCCGGGCGGAGGTCTGGAGCGAATGAACCCGAAGGCGCCTTTCAGCCTGATCAGGAAGCAGGGACGCGTCTGTCTCCGGCGCGCCGGCGAGGAGGAGATCCCCGTCCGGATCGCCTGGGTGCGGCCGCTCACGGCCCGCGGCGGCGGTGTCTCTTTTCTCGACGAGAAGAAGAAGGAGGTGGCTCTGCTGGCGAGCCTCGACGCGCTCGACCCGGAATCCGCCGGGATCGTGAGAGAAGAGCTGGCGGGCCGCTATCTCCTTCCGCGCATCGTCAAGGTGCGCCGGACGCACGCGGAGTTCGGAACCCGGTACTGGGACGTCGATACCGACGCGGGCCGGCGCACGTTCGCCATGCGCGACCCGCACAAGAATCTCGTCTGGATCGGCGAGGACCGCGTCATCCTGCGCGACACGATCGGGAACACGTACGAAATCGAATCCCTCGCCGGGCTCGACAAGCGTTCGCGCATGGAAGTGGATAAGGTGGTGTAACACCATGAACATTCGGAAGGACAACGAGACGGGCCGTCCGCGTTTCCTGGCGGTGCTCTGCGCATTGGCTGTCGGCGCGGCGGGATGCATTCACGCCGAGCAGCCGCCCGCACCCAGCCCGGCGGCAAAGCGATTGCCGGCCGTTAGGGATCTGGCCGTGGTCGGTGAGTTCCCGGACCCCTTGGTCCTGGCGGACGGTACCCCCGTCAAAACCAAAGAGCAGTGGGAGACCCGACGGGGAGAAATCAAGGCCATGTTGCAGTACTACGAATACGGCCACCTTCCCCCGCCGCCGACCCATTTCGAGGCGAAGCAGACGGTCGAAGAGACGATCTACGGCGGGGCAGGCACGTACAGGCGGATCCAGTTGTCGATGGGTCTGCACAGGGCGATTGTGTTTGACGTGCATCTGTACATTCCGCGCGGAGGGAAGGGGCCGTTTCCCGTGATCCTCACCGGCGACATGTGCTGGTACTCTGTGATGGAGCGGGCCAGGGAATTCGTCAAGCGCGGGTACGTCATCGCGGAATTCGACCGCGAGCGCCTGGACCACGACAACGGCAATCGGCTCGACGGCGTGCATCCGCTGTATCCCGGCTATGACTGGGGAACGATCGCCGCTTGGGCGTGGGGATATCACCGCGTGGTCGACTATCTGGTGACTGCCGACTTTGTGGATCGTGAGCGCATAGCCGTTACCGGTCATTCCCGCGGCGGCAAGACGGCGCTGCTCGCCGGCGCCTTTGACGAGCGCATCGCACTCACCGCGCCCAATGGGGCCGGGACGTGCGGGTCCGGGCCCATTCGTTACCGATACACGGGCGAGAGCCTGGATGCGATCGCGCGCCATTTTCCATACTGGTTCAACACGCGTTTCCTGGAGTTTCGGGGCGACAATGCGCACCGGCTCCCGTTCGATCAGCATTCGCTGATCGCGCTCGTTGCGCCCCGCGCCTACCTCTCGACAAGCGCGTTCGGCGACGAATGGGCGAACCCGCAGGGAACGCAGGCGGCCCACCTCGCGGCGCAGCCTGTCTTCGAATGGCTGGGCGCGGCTGACAAAATGGGCATCCATTACCGCGACGGGAAACACAAGCACAGCGACGAGGACTGGCAGGCGCTGGTCGATTTTGCCGACAAGGTGTTCTTCGGCAAGCACATCGAGCGGCGGTTCGACGACTACCCGTTCGACCCGGCCGAAAAGCCGAAGGAAAAGTGAGAGGCGATGCGGGCGACCATCAGGAACCACGGAGAGCTTCTGGGCGGCCTGCGGGCCCGGCGATGAAGTGGAGGCGAATTTGCGGCGCACCGTTGACGCGCTCGCATGACTGAAATCTGGACAGGAGTACTTTGCCGAAGGATTCGGGGTTTCACGGGAGACGCAACATGCTGGACATCAACCTGATCCGAGAGAGAGACGACGACGTCAGGCAAGCGCTTCTCAAGCGCATGGTGGACGTGGATTTCACCGAGGTGCTGCAGTGGGACAAAGAGCGCCGCCAGCTCATCGCCGAGTCCGAACAGCTCCGCGCGAGGCGTAAGCAGGTTTCCGCTCAGATACCGGCCATGAAGAAGGCGGGCACCGACGTCGGGGCGTTGGCCGAGGAGATGAAGGCGGTGGGCGCGCGGATCAAGGAGCTGGAGTCCGAGTTGACGCAGACCGAGCGCCGAATCCAGGCATTCATGGAGGCGTTGCCCAACATGCCGGCGGCCGACGTGCCGGCCGGCGGCAAGGAAAGCAACGTTGTCGTGCGCACGGGCGGCACGAGACCCGAGTTCGGTTTTGCGCCGCAAGACCACATGGCACTCGTCTCGACCCTCGGGCTGGTGGACTACAAGCGCGGGGTGAAGATGGGGGGGAACGGCTTCTGGCTGTACAAAGGCGACGGCGCCAGGCTGGAATGGGCGCTGCTGAACTACTTCGTCAACGCGCACTTCCGCGACGGCTACGAACTGATCCTCCCGCCGCATATCCTGACCTACGAATGCGGCTACACCGCCGGCCAGTTCCCGAAATTCGAGGCAGACGTGTTTCATCTGGAAGCGCCCGAAGGCAAAGAGCGGTTCGAGCAGTTCCTGCTGCCCACCGCCGAGACGGCGCTGATCAACTACCACCGGGACGAGGTCCTGCGGGAGGAAGAACTGCCGAAGAAGTATTTCGCCTACACACCGTGCTACCGGAGCGAAGCGGGCAGTTACCGCACAGGCGAGCGCGGCATGATCCGCGGGCACCAGTTCAACAAGGTCGAGATGTTCCAGTTTACGCGGCCGGAAGATTCAGAGCAGGCGCTCCAGGAACTGGTCGAGAAGGCCGAGAAACTGGTTCAGGGGCTCGGGCTGCACTACCGTCTCTCGCAGCTCGCCGCCGCGGACTGCAGCGCCGCCATGGCGAAGACTTACGACATCGAGGTCTGGATCCCCAGCATGCAGGAATACAAGGAGGTCAGTTCCGCCTCCAACGCGCACGACTACCAGGCCCGCCGCGGCAACATCCGGTTCAAACGCGCAGGCACCGGCAAGAACGCGTTCATTCACTCTTTGAACGCGTCCGGCCTGGCCACGAGCCGGCTGTTGCCGGCGATTGTGGAGCAGTTCCAGCGCGAAGACGGCAGCGTCGTCGTGCCGGACGTTCTGCGCGAAGCCGTGGGGAAGGCTGTGCTGAGCCCCTGACCGTTCCGCGCGCCGAACCGTGGTGGCGCGGAGACGCGAGGTGCCTCATGCCCCAGTGGGACGCGCAAGACTATCACGGGAGCTCCGGCGCCCAACAGAAGTGGGCCAGGGAACTGCTGCCCAAACTGCGGCTTGCGGGGCACGAGCGGCTGCTCGACATCGGGTGCGGGGACGGCAAAGTGACCGCGGAGCTTGCGGCGCATTTGCCGGACGGCTCCGTGCTGGGCATCGACAACTCCGCGGAGATGATAGGCTTCGCACAGGCGCACTTTCCGCCCGCTCGGTTTCCGAATCTTCGTTTTCAGATCGCGGACGCCGCGCGGCTCGATTTCGATGCGGAGTTCGACGTGGTTTTCTCCAACGCGTGCCTGCACTGGGTGCGGGATCACCGCCCGGTCCTCGCCGGGATCGCGCGGAGTCTGAGGCCGGCGGGCCGGGTGTTGCTCCAGATGGGAGGGCGGGGAAACGCGGCCGACATCCTGACGCTGGTCGAACCGATGATCGCCGGCGCGGAGTGGGGCGGCTGGTTCCGGGGTTTCCAGTTCCCCTACGGGTTCCACGGGCCGGACGAATATCGGGGCTGGCTCGAGGCGGCGGGGTTCAGGCGGCATCGGGTCGAGCTGATCCCGAAGGACATGACGCAGGCGGGCCGCGACGCCTTGTGCGGCTGGATCCGGACCACCTGGCTGCCCTACACGCAGCGGGTTCCGGAAGCGAGGCGCCGGGCGTTTGTCGAGGAACTGGCGGACAGGTACCTGGCCGAGCACCCTCCGGCCGGCGACGGGCTGGTGCATGTCGGGATGGTGCGGCTGGAAGTCGAGGCCGAGCGGGACTGATGTGAAACTGGAAACTGGAAACTGGAAACTGGAAACTGGAATTGGTTCCGTGTGTTCCGCCGGATCAGCGTCTCCACCTTGGCATGAACGGCTCCAGCCCGAGGTGGCCAACCCCTTCGGATTTTGATGTTGAGGAGAGCCGCGTGGGCCTCGCTATTGAATGTTCGCTCACTAGCCAGTTTCCAGTTTCGGGTTTCAAGTTTCTGGCGCCGGAGGCGCCACTAGCCTGCAACGCCGTCGTTTGTCTGCCTCGTCCGCCCGCTCTCCGAAGCTTGCGCTTTGGCATGGAATCCCGCACAATGCGCGAGAGTACCATCCCCAACCCCATCAGGAGAGTGCCCGATGCCCACGGAAGAAGAGATCCTTGTATTCGGCGGTTCCGGCAGTCCGAAGCTGAGCGCGGCGATCTGCGAGCGGCTCGGGGTCGAGCGGGGCCGGAGTGAAGTCCTGCGGTTTCCGGAAGGCAATCTGTTCGTGCGGATTCTGGACAGCGTGCGGGGCCGCAATGTTTATCTGGTGCAGTCGACGGCGTTTCCGGCGAACGACAACTTCATGGAACTGATCTTCTGGATTGACGCCTTCAAACGGGCGAGCGCGGCGTCCGTCACGGCGCTCGTCCCGTATTTCAGTTATGCGAAGGGCGACAAGAAGGACGAGCCGCGCGTTTCGATCCGGGCGCGTGTCTGTGCGGATGCGATCGAAGCCGCCGGCGCCGACCGCGTCGTGACGATGGACCTGCATGCGCCGCAGATCCAGGGTTTCTTCAAGATCCCGGTCGACGACCTGCTGGGGCTGCACGCGCTGTCGACGGCGGCCCGGGAACTGGGGCTGAAGGATCCGGTCGTCGTGTCGCCCGACATCGGCTTTGCGAAATCGGCGCGCGACTTCGCCGCCCGGCTGAACGCGCCGCTGGCCATCGCCGAGAAACAGCGGCTGGACCACCTGGGCAAGATGGCCATTCACGAGATCATCGGAGAGGTCAAGGGCAAATCCGCACTGATCGTCGACGACTTCACGGTTTCCGGCGGGACGCTGGTGAATGTCGCCGAGCGGCTGGTGGCCTGCGGCGCGGAGGACGTCTGCGCCGCGGTCACGCACGGCGTGTTCACGCAGGAGTGCATGGAACGCCTCGACGACAGCCCCATCCGGACGCTTCTGGTGACGGACACGATAGAGACCCAGCCGGTGGAGTTTTCGCGGAAGGTTCAGGTCGTCACCGTCGCGCCACTCTTCGCGGAGGCCATCCGGCGGATTCACTCGCGACAGAGCCTCAGTGTGTTGTTCCGCGAAGCGTGAGCCGGGCATCGTCCCGCGCGGCGCGGGAAAAGGCTTTTTCTTGTGGCCGACGCACCTGTGGAGTATGGTGGCAACATGAGCAGGAAGATCCGGGTGGCCGTCCTGTTCGGCGGCAGGTCGGCGGAGCACGAGGTTTCGCTTCAGTCGGCGCGCAATGTGGTCGGCGCGATCGATACGGACAAGTACGATGTGGTTCTCGTTGGGATCGACAAGCGCGGGCAATGGCGCTTGCACGAAGCCGCCCGGTTTCTGCTGGAAGCGGACGACCCCAAACGGATCCACCTGCACGAAGCGGCGGACCCCGTGGCGCTGGTGCCGGGCGCGGAGAGGCAGGAACTGGTGCGGCTCTCGGACCGGGCTTCGGCCGGTCCGGTTGACGTCGTGTTCCCCGTTCTGCACGGGCCTTTCGGCGAGGACGGCACCGTGCAGGGGCTCTTGAAGCTGGCTGACCTCCCCTTCGTCGGCGCCGGGGTCCTGGGCTCCGCGGTCGGCATGGACAAGGACGTCATGAAGCGGCTGCTCAGAGACGCGGGCATCCCCTCGCCGCGATTCCTGGTCGCCGGCCGCCGCGCGTCGCGGCGCGTCGGGTTCGAGCAGGCCGCCCGGGAGCTGGGCCTGCCCGTGTTCGTCAAGCCGGCGAACCTCGGCTCGTCGGTCGGCGTGCATAAGGTCAGGAACGCCGCGCAGTTCGACGCGGCCCTGGACGACGCCCTCACGTACGACACCAAACTCCTCATCGAGGAATGCATCGAGGGGCGTGAGATCGAGTGTTCGGTGCTGGGCAACGACGAGCCGGTCGCCTCCCTCCCGGGCGAAGTTGTGCCGCAACATGAGTTCTACTCCTATGCCGCCAAGTACATCGACGAGAACGGGGCGCTGCTGAAGATACCCGCCGAGCTGCCGGGCGATGTGACCCGAACGGTTCAGGAGTTGGCCGTGAAGGCCTTCAAGGCCCTGTGCTGCGAAGGCATGGCGCGTGTCGATTTCTTCCTGCGGAACGGGCGCGACGTGTTCGTGAACGAAATCAACACGATTCCCGGTTTCACCCGGATCAGCATGTATCCGAAACTCTGGGAGGCCAGTGGCGTGCCTTGTGGCGAGCTGATCGACCGGCTCATCCAGTTGGCGCTGGAACGATTTGGGACCGAGAAGCGGTTGCGGACATCGTTCGATTTTGAGGGAGGAGACGGTCATGGACAAGGCGGCGCTGGCAAAGAGAATTAAGACGGTCTCCTACCTGACCGGCCAGTTCAGACTTCGCTCCGGGAAAGTCAGCTCTTTCTACTGGGACAAGTACCGGTTCGAGAGCGACCCGCGGCTTCTGCAGGCGGTGGTCGACGAACTGGCGCTTCTGCTGCCCGACGCGTTCGACAAGCTTGCGGGTCTGGAACTGGGCGGCATTCCGCTGGCGACGGGGTTGTCGCTGAAGACGAAGAAGCCCTGCCTCTACGTGCGCAAGACGGCGAAGATGTACGGGACGTGCAACCTGGTGGAAGGGGCGTTCAAGGAAGGCGAGACCACGGTTGTCGTCGAGGACGTCATCACCACCGGCGGGCAGGTGACGCGGTCCATCCGGCAGATGCGGGAGTTGGGCCTTGTGATCGACCGCGTGATCTGCGTGATCGATCGCGAGCAGGGCGGGCGCCAGAACCTTGAGGGAATAGGCTGCGCGCTGCATGCCGCGTTCACGCTGGAGCAGATCGAGCGGCTCGCCCAGGAAGTGCTCTGTTAGCCTTCCGGCCGGTGCAGGAACAGGCGGATCGCGTGGGCCAGCGACTCGAAGTGGTCCACCAGCCGGGCGCGGTTGGTGAAGTCGCGGCATGCGCCCGCGTCCACTCCGTCGGGCAGGTCTTCGGCTGAGAGCCCGATGGTGACGGGGAACAGACCGTAGGCTTCGCCCTGCTCGCGACGGCGCGCGACGGCGCGCTTGATTTCGGGGGCAAGCACGTCCGAAGCGAGCCCTGCCCGGGTCAGGACCAGCACGGTCGCGCGGCACTGTTCCGCGGCTTTCGCGCGGTTCTCGTCCACCCAGGCGTTTTCCGGCGGCAGGTCCAGGTCGGCGCACCAGGCTGAGATCTCCGCGCGCTCCAGCAGACGCTTCAGGCCCATGGCGACCTGGCGGTCTTCCGGGCAGTAGCTGACGAACACGTCGCGCCGCATCCGCTGAAAGCCGGACCACGGCCCGCGCCGCATCTCGTAGCGGTGCTCCGAGACCGCCGCGTACTTGTCCACCACGTCGCGCAGAACCTGGGGGGTGAACGGCTTCATGAGAAAGTCCGCGGCCCCCCGCAGGACAAGGTCCAGCAGCGCGTAAGACGTCAGTTGCCCGGACATGACGACGACCTCGATCGGCGGGGTCGAACACGCGAGCCGCTCCAAAAGCGTTTCCGACGGAATCGTGCTGGCGGAGCCCAGCCGCATATCCAGCAGGACCAGGTCGATGGGCTCCCCGTCGCGCTGCGCTTGCGCCACCGCGGCATCCGCCTCGTCGGAAGTCTCGAACACGCGTGCGGTATAACCGCCCCGCTGCAGCACCCGCTCGATGATGGACCGGATCGAGGGTTCATCGTCCACCACATACACGGATTTTGCGGTCTTGAATTCGGTGTGCAACGGATTCCTCTCCCGTCAGGCGTTCAGAATACGGTTCAATGTCTCGTCGTAGTCGGACGGCAGAGCCAGGTAGAAGTTGCAGATATGCCCTGTCTCGCGTTCGACCTCCGTCTGCAGTTCCGTGTCGTAAGGGTTCAGCACCGCGACGAGCACACTCTCCGCGAGCGTGTCGAACGCGAGCGCCCCGCGTTTCTTCATGATATCCATCGGAAGCAGGGAATAGGCTTCCTTCTGCGGCGTGAACTGACGAAGGGGAATGAGCGGCAGGCTGGAATCCCTCGCGAGGTACAGGGCCGACGCCGTTGTGTTGCCCACCCGCAGCTCTTCCATGACGTGCAGCACCGAAAGCGGCCGCTCCCGGCCGCGGGCAGGCCCCTTTTCGAGCGTCTCGAGCACGAGCGCGTGCTGGGCGTCGGTCAGCTGGCCCGCCTGGCGGAGGCGCTCCGCGACATAGGCGTACCCGTGTGCATCGCCGCCGCGAGCTGACGCCGGTTCCTTGCCTGCGCTTGGGTCCTGCCCTCTTGCCATCTGTACCGTCGCCTCCAGTCCCGCCCTCTCCCTGTCTTCCCTTCTAGCATGTATTGATCCGTCGTTGCAAGGCAAAAGCCACACGGGGCCGCGGATCGGAATCCGTGGCCCCGTGTGGTCAATGGTCAATGGGCGATGGGCGATGGTCAATGGGCGATGGGCAAGGCCGGACGTCGCCACCCGACTGCGCCGAGAGGCTACGCGGGGCACGGCCAATGGCGCAGGCGGGTCAGGGACCCGGCCCGGACAGCCACACCGGCAAAATCTTCCATTCGTCCGTCCTTCCACTTTTCCATGCCCTCGGGCTGGTTTAAGGGAGGGGCGGGCTCGGCCGATGTGGTCAATGGGGCCCGGGGTCTGTCCGCTGCCGAGGAGACGAACATGGAGCCGGTATCGAATCACATCGCGAACGCGGCGATCGGGGGCTGCCACCTGCGGTGGTTGCCGCGCATCGGCATGCGCGTCGCAACGCCCGCGGCCGGCGGCGGGAGCAGGCCGAACTTCTCTTCCGTGTTCTTCCAGCCTGCCGTGACCGTACGGCTCGATTGCGCGGGCGAGGAGGAGGAGAGTCCGGGCGCCTATTCCGCCGCGGCGATCACCGACCCACGCACAACCAGGCGCAGCACGATGACGGGGCTCGACCCGCAAGAGGAGGAGATGCTCCGGGAACTGCGGGCTCGCGACCACAAGGTCCGTCAGCACGAACAGCGGCATGCTGCCGTGCTGGGCCGCTACGCGCGCGGCATTCGCTACACCTATCAGGTGGGGCCGGACGGTCGCCCGTACGCTGTCGGCGGGTCGGTCGAGGTTGACACGAGTTCCGAGCCCACGCCGGAGGCCACCGCCGAGAAAGCGCGCGTACTCAAACGCGCCGCGCTGGCGGCCGGCGATGCCTCGCCGGCCGATCTGGCCGTCGCCGCTGCCGCCGGACGGATGGAGGCCCGCGCCAATTCCCGCTTGCTCGCGCAGGCATAAGGTCCTGGCAAGTTCAGCCACGCAGCAGGTTTGTCAGCCGTCTTCGTTTCCACGCCGCTGCGCAGGCCACGGCCAGCGCGCAGCCCGCAGCCGCCGCGCCCGTCCAATAGCACACCGTCCCGATGCGATGGCGCGTCGTCTTTTCGATCCGCTGCACGGCCGGCACAAGCTCGCGGACCGCCCGCGGCAGACCAAGGCAGCCCGCGAGCGCTACCGTCGCGCCCACAAGGGCAGCCGCCGTCGCGTTGCGGATCGTCCTGCCCAGCCTCCTCGAACCGGCACTCAGCCAGGCCCGGTTTTCCGCCGCGTTCAAGCGCGCCTGCTCACCCGTTACCTGGCGCTCCTCGCAGGTGCGGCTCTCGCGGAAGACCTTGGCGAAATATTCCAGCGCCTCTTCATCGACGGGCTCCTGCGTGCCCTGTGAAGCGCCTGTACCGGTGCCGGCCCGGTACGGGTTGCGGCTCCCGGCGATGTACTGCTCAATGGCGTCCCAGGGGCTGGGAGGCGTACCGGTCTCCACGTCAGCCAGTCCGTTGCGTCGGCGCGCCGCCACCGGGGTCACATTTTCCGATCTATCCGGAGACGCATGGTCTTTCATGCGGCATGCCTCCGTTCTCTCCGAAGAGAGCTTTGCCCGTCTGTCCGGTGGTCGATCCTGCCTCGCCAGGCCTTACCTCGCCGGCTCCGCGTTTCCGTGAAGCCTGCGCAGAAGGCCGGCCAAGCGGATCAGCATTGCCGGACGGACCGGCTCCCAGCAACTTGATTTTGGCCGCGGCCTTTCTCCCCCTTGCGCGTTTTCCGCAACATGTTGGGGTTGGCATGGAAGGTCGCGCACCCATGTCAGTATGTGCCGGGCGCGGGAAAAAGTCAACGTCTCCGGCGAAACATGGCGCCACGGCCACGACGTGAATCTCTGAAGACGGCCGCGGTGGGAGCGGTCAGCATGGAGCAGAGCCGCTCGATGAAACTGGCCGCGGCGTGCCCGCCGTCGTCGGGCCCGGCGGGTGGGCCGGCCAGCCGCGCGGGCTGGTCGTCGAACCGGCGCGGGAACGGCACGGCGACATGCTTCTCGGCATAGACGGCGCCCTCGGCCATGGTGTTGTAGCCCGCGCCGGTGATGATGCGAGCAGCGCGGTCGAACAGGCGTGAGGCCGGGAAATATTCGAACGTCGGCAGGTCCAGGCCGGCGATCGGTTTCGGCGCGATCAGGGCTGGAGGCGTATCGCCGGGTGCGGCTGTCTCCCTCTGGGCCGCGGCAACGAGCGTACGCACCTCCTCTTCCGGTCCGCTGTGTACGATCAGACGAAGCTTGCCCGTGTCCAGAAGCTTATCCAGCTCCCGCGGCAGCGGCGTGTCGCAGCGTTCCGCCGGGAACCGGATCCGGCCCGGCAGCCGGCAGGTTTCTGTTGCGCCGGCGGCGATCAGCGCCTCGTGCGCTTCGGCGAGCGGCTCGGCGACGATCACGTGCTTCACCTGAGGGGAGTGGGTGTTCCAGGCGGCGCGCGGAACTTCTGTGGTTTTTCCTTCAGCATGCGCGCCCTGGCGTGTGTCCGAGTAGGGCGGCCGTCTCGGCCGCCCATGGCCGGGCGGGACGCCCGGCCTACTTGCGCCACAGGCCGACCCCGCGTTCACGTACTCGTCAAGCCTCAGCCGCCGTGCCAGATACACGAACCGGCGCTTCGCGTGCTCCTCGCCCCGCCATTCGCCGCGAATGCCCCACGGGAACGTGTCCACCACAACCAGCGCCGGATCGAGCCGCGCCACATAACCCGCCACCTCGCCCGGCCAGCCGGCCGGCGGGATTCTGTCGATCGCGCAGCCGGTCAGCCGCGCCAGTCCCTCGGCGTAAGGTGACTGCGAGAGCACGCGCGCTGGCAGGCCGCGTTCCGCCAGCCGCAGCGCCAGCGCGCAGGCTCGAACCAGATGCCCCAGCCCCGCGCCCGGGGCAGAGATCAGAATCGGGAAAGAAGTCTTCATCATGCCAAGAGTCGAAGGTCTGAAGGTCGAAAGTCGAAGGTCAGATGGTCCAAGGTCGCAAAGTCAAAGGTCCAAGGTCGAACGTCCCTTCATCTCCGACTCCTGCCATTCTGCCTCCCGACCTTCGACCTTTGACTTTCGGACCTTCGACTTCTTCATTTCCCGAACGCAAAAAGCACGAGCATGATAAAGGTGCGCTTCTGCGCCTCAAGGTTGGGGATGGCGAACACGCCGGGCGCGGCGGTCAGTTGCTTGATGTCGCGCGAGACGGCCACCTCGGTCTCGATCAGGTCCTTCACCTTGAGCTTGCCGGTATCCGGATAGTACTTGATCTTGCCATACTCCGAGCTGCCGCGCGCGACCTTGATCTTGTCGTCTTTGGCCTTGAACTCGTAAGGGTCTTCACCGTCGGTGACCGTCACCTTGGTCTTGTCGGCCTGGAACTTGATCTCCAGGTAGAATGTGCCGTTGGGTTCGGCCAGCTTGATCTTGCCGCCTTTGGCCTCGGCCTCGGCGATTCTGGTGTCGCCGGCCAGCAGCGTGACGCTGTTCTTCTCGCCCAGTTCGACGGTCAGCGTCGCGCCGCTCTCCGTTGCGGTCCACTTCTTGTCGCTGACTCTGGTGATGCTGACGGTCTTGCCGCCGGCGTAGACGAGCGTGTACGTGGCTTCATCGGCCCGGGCCGATGTGCACAGCAGCGTCGCGAACAGGGTCCAACCGATCAGTCTTTGGAACATACCGTCTCCTCCTTTTCGTACAGACTTGCGAACGCGCCATTCTCCTCCAGGAAGTCGTCGCAGCGCTCGCAGACCGGAAAGACATGCCCGCCCGCCATGCTGCAACGGAGCTCGCGCCGGCCGGTACCGTCGAGGAGTCTCTCGACCGGCTCCTGCAAGAGGTTGCCGTAGGGCCGCATGTCCCCTTTCCCCATGCAGCACGGGTACACGCTGCCATCGGCATCCACGAACAGGTTGAACCACGGCGCGAAGCAGCCCCGCTCGCCGTAATAGACGCCGGCGTACTTGCCCTTGCCCGCGCGCGCGGCGCTGCGTTCGGAGCTCCAGTCGATCGGCGGCCGGCGCAGCAACGGGCGCCACGCCTCCCACTGCTCGGCCAGCGCACGCCACTGCGCCTCGGTGGGCCGCAGCTTCTTCTGCTCGGTGTCGACGGGCAGCATCAGCCAGCTGTCGATGCCGCTGCCGGCGAGCAGATGATGCAGCCGGCCCATCCCGGCCACGTTGGCCCGGGTCACCACCGTGTTCACCGCGATATGCGGGCCGCGGCCCTTCTCCGCGCGCCGCCGCTGCAGGCGCCGGACTCCACGCCACGTGGCGCGCCATGCGCCCTTCCTGCCGCGCATCTCATCATGCTGTGCTTCGTCCGGCGAGTCAATACTGACCGTCACCGAATGGACGCGCGTGCGAACCAGCCGCCGCGCCGCCTCCTTGTCGATCAGCGTGCCGTTCGTCGTGAGATTGATCTGCAGGCCGAGCCGGTGGGCGAATGCGAGGATGTCGGCGAAATCGGGCCGCACGAATACCTCGCCCCCGGAGAAGTGAATCTTGCGCAGGCCTTGCCGCTGGAGCGTGACGAGGAGGTGCCGAACCGTCTCGAGCCCGAGTGCGTCGCCTGCAGCCGAGCGCGCCGCCGGTTTGCGCCACACCGTACACACGCGGCACCGCAGGTTACAGCGCCAGGTCAACTTGATCTTCGCGCTCAGGATGGGGAACGGCGTGTCCGGCTCGCTCAGCAACCCACGCGCCTTGGCCGCGAGATCCGGGTTCTGGGTGAAGAGTGAGGGTAAGTGCATGATTCAATGAAGAATGAAGAATGAAAAATGAAAAATGTGCGCGACCGTTGTTCCGGAGCCGGTTCGAAGCCCCGGCTCGGCACAGCCTCGCCCTCCATGAGCGCGGCAGAATACGCCGACTGGCGGGCGAACCTGCGGTGAGCCGGATTGGCCGCCTTCTGCTGTCATCTTGCCAGCACCTCGCACAACGCGTCCAGTTCGCGTTCCGGCGGAAAGGTGTCGGCCACCTGCTGCCGGACGCGCTCGCGCATGGCGGCCAGATCCGGGTCGGACAGCGCGAGCGCCCTGGCCGTTGCCGCGGCCGCCGCCGCGCGGTTTTCGGCGGGGAACATGAAGCCGGTCTCCCCGTCGGTGATCACATTTTTCATGGCGCCGGCATCGGAGGTGATGGGCACGACACCGGCGGCCATGGCTTCCAGCAGCACGTTCGGCATCCCTTCGAACAGGGAGGGCAGCGCGATGTAGTCGCAAGCGGCGTAGTAGCCCGTCAGGCTCTCCTGTTCTCGGAACGACACGTGCCGATGCAACGGCGCCAATGCCGGATCGGCCAGGATTTGACGGGTCTCCTCGTCCATCCGCCCCACGATCAGCAGGCTCACGCGGTCTGCCTTCCCCGTGTCGCGCAGCGCGCCGAGCCAGAGCGGGGCCCGTTTCTTGTATTTCAGTTCGCCGAACATCCCGACGATCCGGCGTCCGTTGACGCCGAGCTCCGACACGATCTCATCCCGAATGCGCCGATCGTCGGGCAGCAGCGCCAGATCTCCGACGTTGACGGCGTTCGGGATCCAGCGCACGTCGCGGTCGGGAAAAAGCGCGCGGATGCGGTCGGCGGTGTCCGGCGCGACCGCGCCGATGACGGCGGCGCGCGAGAGCGCTTCGCGCACGAACCCGGCAGCCCGCCGATCGAACCAGTCGCGGTCGAAATCGTTGCCGCGCACCAGCACCAGCGAGGGGCGGCCGAGCCATGCGGCATAGGTCACCGCCAGGCAGCCCGGGAAATTGCAGCCGAACCCGACGACGAAGGCGTAGGGGGCAACGGCGTGTCGCTCGCGTACGAGCCGCCACACGCGTTGCGCGGCCGTCCCGCGGTCGTCCGGATAGGTCAGCGCGACGTCGATCCCGCCGTCACGGTCCCGGCTGCGCAGCGAAATCGCGTCCGCGCCGCCGGCGAGGCACGCGACATCCAGATCGAGCCCGCGCCCGCGCAGCCCCGCCGTTTGCCGCGCGCAGCTCACCGCCATCCCGCCGCCCATCGGCGGGTAGCGTTCCGTGAGCCAGAGGATGTGTGAGTGACCATTGCTCAAGCGGGTCCTCGTTGTTCGTTAATCGGATGTGTCAGGCTTTTCAAGCGAGAGCAGCCGCTTAGCCGGGGACAATAGCCACAAAAAGGCACAAAAAGCACAAAAAAGAACAACACGCTCTATACGTTGGCGGAATTTGGCGCGGGCTGCCCTCAGGAGGCCATCGATCAGTGTTGGCCGGCCTCAAGCAGCCCGCCCAAATTCCGCCAACATATCTCTTTCTGGCTCTTGTGCCTTTTGTGCCTTTTTGTGGCTATTCTGCCCCGTACGTTTCCACCTTCGTCGGTATGCCGCGAAGCTTTCCAGGATAGCGGTTACCCTCTGGGGACGCCCATACAGAATACAGCCCCTAGCTCTCCGTCGCGTCGAAGTCGCCGGCGCCGCCCGCGTCCGGCGCGTCGTCGGCCGTCTTGCCGTCCGGCGCTTCGTGCACGACCGCCGCCTCCCTGTCCACCGACCGGTAATCCCGGTCGGAGTAGTAGCGGTGATGCCCGTAGTAATACGGGTAGTATCCGTAGTGATCGTAGTAGTGATGGCGCCGCCGCCAGCGCCGCGTTTCACGGCGGTCCGCCATCTTCTCGTCGTACCGGGCGCATTCCCGGCAAACCGGGCCCTGGTCGCCCGCCAGTTGGTGCTTGGCGCACACCGCCCGTCCGCAGGTGACACACTGGCCCGTGGCGGGTTCGTTGCAATCGCGCAGAAAGAGCAGGCCGACTTTCGACTTGCAGGTCTGAGGGATTTCGCTACTCACGGGTCATGCTCCTTTCTCGACGGGTTTCAGCATGCCGCAGAGCTGAATGAACATCCCGACCAGTTCGTCGGGGGACACGGATTCCGCCGGCGCATTGCCGACGGAACTGAACTTCCACTTCCGGGTAAGCTGGCAGACGCGGCCGTATTTCTTGTCCGCCACCTTGATCTTGCCTTCGACGGCCGGTTCTTCGCCCCACTCGAACGTCTCGCCGTCCGGAACCAGCGCGGCGGACGCCTGGACCAGCTTCTTCCACTTGCGCTTGTGCTTGAACTTGATCTTGCCGCTGCGGCTGCGCTTGGTCCAGTGCCGGTCGTGCGAGACGGCCTGGGTGTGGAGCTGAAGCTGCATGCGGGTCCCGTCGGCCAGCACGGCCGAGAACTCGCACCACGGGTCCTCGTATACGGTCTCGATCACCTTGTTGTACGGGCCGGGCGGGATCTTCTCCTTGCGCGTGATCTTCACCTTGTTCAGCCCGGCGAGGTCCAGCTTCATGCTGGCTTTGCCTTTCGTGCCGACGTCCTCGCCGATCAGGTCCAGGAACGGCATCAGCGAGTTGCGCAAATCGTCGCAAATGTCCACTTTCTTCATCTTCGAGCGCGTCACCAGATTCATGATGAGAAACACGAGGAAGGCCAGCCCGGCCAGGATGGCGATCGGCGCCAGAAACACCAGGCCCGTCGCCGCCGAGACGATCGTGCCGACGATCGCGAGCACCAGCAGGAACCCGAACCATCCCGCCCGCTTGCCCGCCTTGGCCTGGATCTCGTCGGTCACGGCGTCGAATGCGCTCAGCTCTTCCAGTATCCGCAGCCATTCCCGGAATTGGTACTTGCCTTCGAGCCCCTTCTGCTTGATGGCCGCCTGCGCAGGAGGCGACAGGTCGGCGACTTTCGGCGGCTTCTTCTTCTCGGCCATCACACCCCCCCTTCGTTTAGTGAAGAATGAAGAATGAAGAATGAAAAATGTTCGGAAGCGGTGCGGATCATGTTGCCTGCTCTTTCTTGGCCGGCTCGCTCATCGCTCGGCGGAATTCGGTGCTCAGGCTAGCATGGCCGGCCTGTTGTGTAAAGCGTCGTTGGGCCGTTTGACGTGCGCCTTGCGCCAGCCGCTGCGTGAGCGGTTCGTCGGTCAGCAGGCGCCGGATGGCCAGCGCCCAGGCGCGCGGTTGGCCGGCAGGAACCAGGAGCCCGTCCTGGCCGTGCTGAATGAGGTGCCGCACGGCGCGCAGATCGGACGCCACGACCGGGGTGCCCGTGGCCATGGACTCGATGATCTTGACCGGGCAGCAGCCCTGCACGGCGTTGCGCGTGGTTTCGAGCAGCGGCGCCACTGTGAAGCGGAGCTCGGCCACCATTTCGGCCAGACGCGCGGGGTCGAGCGGATGCTGCAGCTCAACACGCGCTTCCAGCCCGCACTTGCGGATCCGCTTGCGCAGCGCTTTCAGCGGCGCTTTGCGCCCATTGTGCACGATCAGCATGCGGGCATCGGGGATGTCGGCGGCGACCATCGCAAACGCGTCCACCGCGCTGTCCACCCCTTGCCAGGGATGTAGGCTCCCAAAATAGCCGAAGCGGGGGCCGTGGGACTGTGGGACCGTGGGACTGTGGGACCGTGGGACCGTGGGACCGTGGGACCGTGGGACCGTGGGACTGTGGGACTGTGGGACCGTGGGACCGGTGTTCCTGTTTGCTCCGGCCGAGAAGAAGGTGTCCGCGGCGCTGTTCGTCACGACGCCTATCCGTTCCGGCTCCACCCCCAGACGCACGAGCGTGTCGCGAGTGACGGGCGAGACGGTGATGATCCTGTCCGCGGCGTTCAGACAGAACCGCTCCATATCTTCCACCTTGGCCAGCAGCGCCGCGTTGTGACCTGCGGCCGGGTAGCTGTAAGGCAGCTCCCAGCGCGGCAGCGCGTTCACTTCGAACACGGCTGCGTAGTCGTGGTCGGCGGACAGGGCCGGCACACCGCCCCACGGATCGCGAAACACGCACAGCTCGGCCGAGGAGTCGATCCCGGCCAGCTTCTCGCCCACGAACGCCGCGAACTCTGACGCGCGACGCAGCATGTTCGGGTGATAGACCTTATGGCGGAAGATATGAATATCGCCTTCGACCTGCTGCCCCGGCATGTCGCCGTACCCGCAGCAGAGCAGCCAGACCGGCGCGTACTCCTTGGCCAGCGCGGTGACCATCGAGGCAATGTGGCTGGACGCGCCCTTCGGGCGGGGAAACGCCTCGAACGCGATGTAGATGGCGCGCGGCGCGGGCATGATGGAAGAGACAGTACCACGAGTGCGGCCATACGCTCAATACCACATGATCCCGTCCGATATCCGGGCCGCGGGTGGAGCCCGTTGCGCAACGTGACGCCGTGGTCGAAGTATTCGCTGTCTCGACAGGCTTTGTCTGGGCCGTGCAGACTGATCAGCGCCTTCTCGCAGGTGTAGCCCCGTGGGAGTTCATGGCCTCGAAGGCAAGAGAATCCGGCTTTCCCTCCGCGAAGGTCCGGACCAGGCTGCTCTTTCCTATTCGGCGCCTTCCGTCGACCGGTCCGGAACGGACTGGGTGCTCACCGCGCTGACCGACATTCCGTGTATCGCCCTGACCCATATCTCCAATTCCTTTTCCCAAATCGCCAAAACCGCCCTCTTTCTTTTCCTGAGCCGCAGGTGTTTCATAAGAAGAGAGGGGGAGACCGTCATGAAGAGGCTGATTGAACAATCCCGTGACACGTTGGCGGACGCGCGTGATTCCGTCTGCCTGGAACGCGCGCGGCTGGTCACGGAGATCTACGCGCCGTACGAACACTTGCCCAACCCGCTTCTGCGCGCGAAGGCGTTTGCGCATGTGCTGGAGAACATGACGCTCGATCTGCGGACGAACCCGATCTTTGCGGGGAACATGTCGTCCAAGCCGCGGGCCTGGATGTTGCTGCCGGAATACGGGTTCATCACGCCCACGCAGAGCGGCATCGAGGACCCGGGCCTGACGGGATTCCTCGACGGCGACGCGGTCCCGGCCGATCTGCGTGCGTTCTGGAAGACTCGTTCCATGAATCGGCATGCCGGGATCGGGCATCTGGCCGTGAATCTCGAGCGGCTCCTGACGCAGGGGCTCGAGGGCGTGCTCGCGGAAATCGAGGAACACGCGGACGAGCCCGATCAGGAAAAGGCCGACTTTCGTGAAGCGTGCGCCATCTCCTGTCGTGCCCTGATCCGCTGGGCGCAGCGGTATGCCGAGGAGGCCGGCCGGCTTGCGCGCGCGGAACGCGACGAGATGCGCCGGCTCGCGCTGCTGCGCGTGGCAAGCGCGTGCCGGCATGTGCCCGAGAAGCCGGCCCGGAATCTCTTCGAGGCGCTCCAATCGATCGCGTTGGTCCAGCTCGCCATCCATATAGAAGGGCACGGCTATTCCGTGTCGATCGGCGGGCTCGACCGAATCCTGCTGCCGTACTATGACGCCGTGCCCGATACGGTCGACCTCATCTCCGCGTTCCTGTTGAAACTGCACGAGAATGCGATGTGGGGCAGTCACTCCACCACCCAGTGCATCACGATCGGCGGGGTGGACCGTGCCGGGCGCGACGGCTGCAACCCGCTGACGCAGGCTTTCCTCCAGGCCTACGAGCGGGTGCGCGTGACCGACCCGCACGTCTTTTTGCGCTGGCATGAGAACATCGATCGCGCCGTCAAGCGCCAGGCGGTAGGCATGCTCCTGAACGGGATGAGCATGCCCATGCTCATCGCCGATGAGCCGACCGTCGCCGGTTTCGTGCGCGCGGGCATTCGCGAAGAGGATGCCTGGAACTACTGCGTGATCGGGTGCAATGAACTGGGTATCCCCGGCAAGCTGCGCTGGCACAGCGTGATGGGGGTCTGCGGCGTCGGCCTGCTGAACCAGGCATTGCTCGAGGCGGCGTCGAACGGCGGCCTGCACAGTCTTGGCGAGGTGTGGGATGCGCTCAAGCAGCGAACGGCGGCGTATATCGAGAACCGTGCCGGGGCCGCGCACAACATGCGCGCCACGTTGCTGGCGAAGGGGCAGACCCCGTTCACCTCGGCGCTCATGGATGGCTGCATCGCGCGCGGGCGCGACCTGCACGACGCGATGGAATACGACCGCGCGTTTACGTTGGAACTCGGCTTCACGAACCTCGTCAATTCATTGGCGGCGATCGACAGCGTGGTCTTCCGGGACAGGGCCGCGGACATGGCGGAATTGACGGCGGCGCTGAAAGCCGATTTTGAGGGATACGAGCCGTTGCGCGTGCGCTTGTCCAACGCGCCGAAATGGGGGAACGACGACGAGCGCGCGGACACATGGGCCGCGAAATGGTGCGCGGCGCGAGGCGAGCTGCTGGCGCGGGCCGGCGAACGCAGCGGGCTGGGCCCGATCCTCAGCTCGCACGTGACCCGTACGCTCCATCACAAGCACGGCGCCGGCCTGGGCGCGTCGCCCGACGGCCGACACGCTGGCGCGCCGCTGGCCGACAGTATCGGCGCGCAACGCGGAACGGCGTTCGGCGGCCCGACCGCGCTGCTCAACAGCGTCAGCAAGCTGGACCCGCCCCGGTTCTGGCCCGGCGGCTACAACCTGAACCTGGCTCTGAGCCGGACTGCGCTGCCCGGCGACAGAGAGGCGGCGCTGGTACAGAATCTGGTCGAGGCCTTCTTCGCCAACGGCGGGCAGGAGCTTCAGATCAACTGCCTGGACGCCCGGATGTTGCGGGCCGCGAAACGGGACCCGCACGCGCACCGCGACCTGGTCGTGCGCGTGGCCGGGTTCAACGCGCTGTTCGTGCGGCTGTCGGACACGCTGCAGGACGAACTCATCGCGCGGGCGGAACGCGCGCAGTGATGTCTCTCGCCCGCGCGGGGACGCGCTCGAGCTCGCAGAGGGCGCGGAGGAACTGCCCGCGAAAGGGCGCGAAAAGGGCGCGAAAGGCCGGTTTGGCTTGGCCGAGGCGCTGCGACGGCCGTGAGGTTTGTCGCGGGAATCGAAAGGTTTCCGCAACGCAGCGTTGCGGAAACCCCGATTCCCGCAACGTTCGCCGGGCCGTTGGGATGATGTCGTCGTCTCGGCGCCCGCGGCCATCCAGGTAAGCTTGGGGCGCAACACGACCCATCAAGAAAGAATCATCTTGCCCCAAAACTTGTCGCGCCGTGGCGCCGATCATTTTGCCTATGCCCCCGTCCGCGTGTGGCTCGCCTTTTCCGCCTTGCCAAAGGGGGCATGGGGGCCCAATACTTGAAGCGCGATGAGGAAGGCGCTTGAGAAGTACCGCGTGTGGTATCCGCCGGACATGCCGTCACCCGAATGCCCGATTCGAGGTGCGGCGCGTTTCTTTCCCGAATTGACCGAGCCGAGCTACGACATGCACTTCCCGCTCGAGGTCGGGATCGTGGTCCGCGGCGAGTTGGAGCGCTATTTCGAGGCGGAGAAGCGCAAGGCAGGCCCCGGTCAAGTATGGTTCTGCGGGGTCTGGGAACCGCACGGATGCCGGGTGAGCCAGGCGCCGTGCGAGATGGTGTTCCTGCTTGTCTATCCGCCGATGCTGGCCGGGGTCTGGTTCGAGGAAGCGCCGCCGTTCAACTGGATGGCGCCGTTCACGGCGCCGCCGGCGGACCGGCCCCAGTTCCCGCCGGCGAGGAAGGCGCGCGCGTTGGCGCTGGCACAAGCGCTGAAGGACGCGCTGGCGGGCGAGGGGGTGCGGGCCCGTCTGCGCCTGCGCGTCTTGCTGCTGGAATTGCTGATCGAAGCCGGCGAAGGCTGGGAGCCGCCGGCCGGGGGCGGCACGGATTCCGCGCGATCGTTCGCGAGGATCGGCAACGCGCTCGAACTCGTGTTTCGGGGCGGCAAGTTCGTCACCGAAGAGGAGGCCGCTTCCGCCTGCAACACGAACCCCAAGACGTTCGCCCGCCTGTTCAAACGGCTGATGGGGATCCCGTTTCCCCGGTTCGCGCTCCGGTACCGGCTCGGCAACGCCGCCCGCGAACTCGTCCAGACCGGCGCCGCCATCAAGGCCGTCGCCGCGCATTGGGGCTTCTCAGACCTCAGCCACTTCTACCGCTGCTTCAAATCCCACTACGCCTGTACGCCGGCGGAGTTTCGGAGGGAACGCGTCTGAGTCCCGCCTTTCCGCCGCAGGACGGCTCGCGGGACGCTCGCCCTCCAAGAGGCGCTGACGCATTCCCTGGAGGGCGAGCGTCTCGCGAGCCGGGGTCGGCCGACCGGTAGGCGACTTGAGGGTATACGATCACCGCACATCCGCTTCGGAGGCGACCGGACAGCTGCACGTTCTCGACAAGAGTTCAGACAAGGGGCCGGACAAAGCAATCTTCTCTCGAGAAGAATCGTCAATCGTCAATCGCCAATCGTCAATGCACACACGCGGCTCGCCCGGATTCCTCCAACGCCTCGCGGTAGGATAACAGCCGGATCCCGCGCCGCGCGATGACCGCTTTGACCTCCTCGGACGAGAGAATGTCGACCTCCGTCTGCCGATGCAGCGCCATGCGCGCGCTGCCGTCGCGGTGGTCGCCCTTCATCGCACGCGTCTCCGCGGTGTCCAGGGCCGGATGGAAGCCCACCGTATGCAGACCCGGCGCCAGGTTTTCGAGCGAATCGATCAGATGCCGCTTCTTCTCATCCACCGGTATGGTCCACATATGGATCCGGCCGGTCGGCTTGCTTAACATATGCGGCAGGCTGTATTCCTGCGACAGGGCCTCGACCACCGCCTCCAATTCCGGCGTGCAGGTGGCCGTGCCCATGTGGCAGCACAGATGCGAGGTGCGCGGAATGTGCTTCTCAACCTGCTCGATCTGGGCCCGAATCTCGCGCTCGACCTCCCCGATATCGACACGACCTTGCTTGTACGGTTTCGGAGTCCAGTGCAAGTACCCGTCCTCATCCGTCAGGCTCGGCGCATGCGTGAGCGGCCGCCACCGGTACCCGCCCCAATCGCTGTTCAGGCAGACTTCCAACCCGACATCGATGTCCGGGTTCTCCGCCAGCATGTCCACGATCTCCGGGAACCAGGGCCCGGGCACGAGAACGTGCAGACCCCGTAGAATCCCCTCGCGGCAGCACTTGATCCCGGCCACGTTTGCCGAGTGCGCAAATCCCATGTCGTCGCCCTGGGCAATGAGGCGGATTTCCCCGTTTCCGGGCGTGTCGGCGTGTGTCTGTGCGGTCATGGCCCTGCTCCTGTGTTCTTGGGCTTGTCTGACAGATCTGTAGCGACAGTTCACCTACTGTGCCTTCTGCACAGGTAGTTTCGGGAGGGGGTGAAATCTTAGCGGTTTTTCGGTGAAGTTATCCTATGCGCTTGGGGGTGTATCTGGCGGCGGGTCGGCGTCCCGCCGACCGCGGCCGCCGGGACGGCGGCCCTCCGTGCGCCTGCAAGGCGACGCTCAACTTGGTGGCTTTCCCGCAACAGCAGGGGGGAGGCGTGATTTTGCCTTGACAGATCGTGCACCTATAGTACCATATGTACACCTATGCGTGTAGTGTTCGATACAGGTGTCTGGGGGGCGGCAGTGCGGAGCCGGCGTGGCGCCAGTCATGCGCTGCTGTCGGAGGTGCCGCACGGGAGATTCCGATTTGGCGTCTCTGTCGCGCTTTTCCTGGAGTACCGGCAACAGCTTCTTGACGCTGCGCGACGGGGACAGACGCCGTTGAACTGGACGCAGATTGAGGCGATTCTTGCTGCGCTGGCGCATCACGCGCAGGAGGTGCCGATCTTCTTTGGCCTTCGTCCCAATCTGCCGGATGAAAACGACAACAGGGTCTTCGAATGCGCGGCGAACTTCGGGGCATCAGCCATCGTGACACACAATGTGCGGCATTTTCTGAGCCCGGAACTGAAGGGGTACGGCATAGAGATTGTCACTCCGGGTGAGTTCCTGGAGAGGCTGAGGAGATCGTCATGAAGAGCATTCAACTGAGACTCCCGGATCGGATCCATGGAAGGATGAGACGGCTGGCCCAAGAGGAGGGCGTCTCTCTGAACCAGTTTATCGTGACCTCGGTCTCGAACGAAGTCATTCGCCAGGAGACCAGCGACTTCTTCCGAAAAGCGGCCGCCAAGTTCGATCCACAAGCCTTTGCGGATGCGCTCAGTGCCGTGCCGGATAGAGCGGTGCCGGCAAGTGATCGGGTGCGGACCGGGAAGTGAGGTGTTAGGGGGCGAGGGAGTCTTCGACAAGGCTCTCGATCCCGTCTCAGAGGCGGGGATTTCGACAAGGTTCTCGACAAAGTTGGCTTTGCTGCTTTCTCACGCGCATAGGCGGAAAAGCTTTCGATTCCCGCAACAGAACCCTCACCCGCCCAGGAGCCTACACCGAAGATGAACAGCCCTTTCGCGTCCCTTTCGCGCCTCTTCGCGGGCAGAAAAGAACGTCGTGCGACAGCCAACCCCGGCGGTGTCTCGAGCAAGTTTCAGACCGGTTGGGCGTCCAATCCCAGGCGGTCGTGGAGCAGGAGGCGGTAGGCGCTCGGGTTCATCCGCTCCTGCTTCTTGAACACGCGCGAGAAGTAGTACGGGTCCTCGTACCCGCAGCGGAGCGCGACGTCGGCGACCCGCAGGGGGGTGTTTTCCAGCAGGTTCTTGGCAAGCGTCATCCTGCGTCGCGTGATGTACGCGTTGGGCGTGATGCCATAGTGCTTCTTGAATTTCACCACGTAGTGGCATTTCGAAAGTCTCTCCAGCCGGGCCAGAGTCCCGATCGGAATCCGTTCGGGCAGGTGTTGATCGATGTAGTCGATGCTTCGGTGCAGCACCCCCTTCTGTTTCCTGCGCAGGAAGACGCCGAACAGAGCCTCCAGCAGTCGTAGTGTCTCGCGCTTCAGCCGTACGTGATAGAGAGGGAAGTCCGCAATGTCGAACGCGGGCGCGATGGCAATGACATTATCGAAGCACTGCTCGATCTCGCGCGGCATGCGCCGGCAGCACAACGGGATGTCGAAGTGCTGGGTTGCGATCTTCAGCTTGCGGATGCCGTCTTCAACGCGCTGGTTCGCTGTGCGCCGTGCATGGGTTTCGGGATAGAAATCGAGATGCACGAACTGGTACTCGCATCGGTGCGGCGAGGAATACGAATGCCGGACCCACGGCGGGGTCGTGAGCAGATCGCCCGGGCCGTACCGGATGTCCCGGTCCAGGATGCGGAAAGATCCGCTCCCGGCGAGGATATGCACGAACTCGTAATCCGGTATCACCCGCGTGGGGATGTTGATGCCCGTCTCGTTCACCGCGCGCCGCGCCAGGTGGACCTCTGGACTGAGGCGGGTGAGGTCGACGGTGTAATGTAGGGTGGAAGTCATCCAAGTGCTGCCCGGCGCAAATACGCCAGACGGCTTTCCGATCACGATACATGCTTTTGCGTGTATCTGAGTAGCGCGGTCGTCCTCGGCCGCGCACTGTTGAGCACGGCCGAGGGAGGGCCGGGCGAGGACGCCCGGCCTACTTGGGTTGCGGGCGAAGCCCGCGTTGGCGTATTTGCGTCGGGCCGTACTCAGGCGAGCCTGGTCCGCAACGCAACCTGGAGGGCGCGGCCTGCCTCGCCGAAGCCGCCGGGTGAAGACGGGTTCCACCCGCGCCGCGCACACTCAAGTCCTCCCGTTCAAGCGGCCGGCGTGGAAGCCGGCCCTCCACCGGATGCGCGCCAAGACGTATCGCTCAGGTATTCGTACTAAATATTATCCATTCCTCCTAAACCAAGCCCATTGCCGAATTCTGGACTTGCCCATATTTTTTTGCAAGAACAACAGGAGGATCCCGTGGTGCGCACGCGTGAATTGTGGCAAAATATTATGCATTATCGGGAGTTTGACCGGATGCCGGTCATCCACTGGAAAGGCTGGCAGGAGACCTATTATCGCTGGCATGAGGAGGGGCTACCGAGGGAGGCAAACGAGCACCGTTTTTTTGGGACCGTGCCGTATTGGACGACCGTGGGGGTGGGGCTGGGGTTGCGGCCCGCGTTCGAGCCGAAGGTTTTGGAAGACGCGGCGGAGTACCGCATCGTTCAGGATGATTGCGGCGTCATCAAGAAGGACTGGAAGTACAAGAGCTGCATTCCGCACCATTTTGACTGGGCGTTCAAGACGGCCGCCGATTGGCCCGAGTTCAAGCGGCGCCTGCAGCCCGATCCCGGCAGGAGCCCGGAGGACATCGACGAGCGGATCCGCCGGGCGGAGGAATCGGGCCTGCCCATCGCCTTGAGCACGGCCAGTCTGATGGGGTGGCTCCGCAACTGGATGGGCGTCGAAAACTTCTGTTACCTCATGTACGACTCGCCCGAGACGTTCGCGGATGTGGTTCAGACCATCGCCGACCTCGTGTGCTGGGGCATCGATCATGTCATGCCGAAGATGAACACGATCCCGGATCTGGGTTTTGGTTGGGAAGACATCTGCGGGAAAAGCGGCCCGCTGGTGAGTCCCGAAATCTTCCGAAAACACGTCGCCCCCGGGTACCGCAAGATCCGCGCGAAGCTGGACGCATACGGCATTCCGCTCTATGGGATCGACACCGACGGATTCATTGAACCGCTGTTGAAGGATTGGCTCGAAGCGGGCGTGAATCTGCAATTCCCCGTAGAGATCGGCACGTGGCAGGCCGACCCCCATGCGCTACGCAAGAAATACGGGAAAGACCTGCGCATCGTCGGCGGCTACAACAAACTGGCGCTGGAGAAGGGCCGGGCGGCTATCGACGCCGAGCTCGAGCGGCGCGTTCCTCTCATGAAAGAGGGCGGGTTCGTCGTCATGCCCGACCATCTCATCACACCCGGGGTGGCGTTGAGTGATTACCAGTATTATCTGGGGCGGGTGCGGGCCCTGAGGTTGTAGCCTGTAGTCTGTCCCGCGCCATCGGTTGAAGCGGCTCGCGAGACGCTCGCCCTCCAATAGGTTGTGCCACTCGAGGGTGAGCGTCCTGAGGCCGAAAGGGCTGTTCCCCGGTTTTGAGACGGCCTCTCTTCGCGAGCCGGGGGCGCCGGGACGTGGGCCGGCCCTCCACCCGGTCAGGGCGTCATGCGAGATGCTATTGGAGGGCCCGGCTCCGTCCGGGCCGCGTGCGCGTCAATCCCGCAAATACCCTGCTTCAAAATCGATCATTTTCTCGTCTTCGTTGCGGTACGTGATGGGCTTGGGTTCCAGCCAGTCGACCACCACGGGCCTGAGCGCGTGCGCGAAGAAATGGTTGCCGGCCGGGCTGTAGTGCCCGACCCGATAGCGCTTCCAATAGTCGCTCAGGGACATATTGAAGCACTTGAAATCCTCGACATGCACCAGGTTCATGTCGAAATACTTGAACGTGTGCTCACGCAGATAGTCGACGATGGGCTGGTCGGATCGGGTTCCGGTCTGGATGATCCGGTCGGTCTCGCTGGGCGAGAACACAATCACCATGAGCTTTTTGCCGTTTGTGCCGGCGAACGCCGCGGCGTCGGCCAGGATCTTCTTCGTGGCGGCGTGGCCGTAAGCCAGCTTCAGTTGCTGCAACGGCTCGCGGCAGTCCTCGGGGGCGGTGGCGGGGAGCGGGTCGCACCCGAGGATTTCGGCCAACCGGTTCAGCTTGTCCACGGCAAAGCCTTCGGTTGCGCTTGCGTCGGATGTCGTGGCGGTCATGGCGTAGAGCTGGACCATGAGATCGTCTTTCATGGCGTTGGCCACGAAATCGGGATCGCACATGTTGTAGAGCGATTCGGGCGTTGGGCAGAGGGATTCTTTCTCGACCAGCCGGCCCGCTTCCAGGTCCATTTCGATATTGGCCCAGAAGTTGCCGTGGAACATTTTGGCGTTGTGGGTTTTGAACCAGCCGGTGATCGCGAAGTGGCGCGCGCGCATGCAGCTGCGGCAGTGGTCGTCGCCCCAGATGTACAGAATCACGTATTCGGCCGCGTCCTCCGTCGCCTCGGTCCGCTTCATCCGGCGATAGGCCTGGTAGACGCCGAATCCGCCCATCCCGAAGTTGCGGACCGGTTCCCCGAGGTGCGCGGCAAGGTACTCCTGCCACGTCTCCTCGTCGCCGACCTGGTGGCACTGCGTGTAGCTGTTGCCGTAGGTGTTGATCCGGCACGGCCGGTTCGCGTAGATGACCCCGGTCCTGGCTCCGTTTGCCCGCACCGTCGAGATGGTCGAGCTGCCGCCCACGCCGTCACGCGGCATATAGTTGCCGAGGATGTAGCCGACGTCCGGATCGAACTGGGACCACGTCGGCGTGGCCGGATCCAGAAATACGTCGATGACTTCCTTCGGCACCGCCGATTCGCGAAGGTACTGGTCGTATGTCTTCACGGTCCCTCCCTCCTTGCCTCTGAGACTTCCCGGTCCGAAACTTGCTCGAGAACTTACTCGGGAACCCGACGACGCCCAAGGCTACGTCGGGCAACCCGCGCGTCAGCGCAGACTCTTGCGGAACGCGCCCGGCGACCGCCCGGCCACGCGGCGGAACGCGCGGTTGAAATACGGCGCAGACGCATAGCCGCAGCGGAACGCGATTTCCTTAACGGCCAACCCGCTGCCCAGCAGCAGCCGCTGCGCGGATTGGATGCGCCTGCGCTCCACGTACGCCATCGGCGCCATGCCCATCGCGCTCTTGAACACGTAGTGAAAGCGCGTCGGCGAAAGACCCGCCTGCCGGGCCAGCAGACCGCGGCTCAACGGCGTGCCGAGGTGCGCTTCGATGTATTCCAGTACGGGGTTCAGCCGTTCGAGGTCTTCAGGGGCAAGCCCGCTTCGCGTGTCCACTTCCGGCTGGCCCAGCAGCAGGGCGATCACCTGGAACGTGAGCAGATTGACCGCGACGGCTGTGCGCAGGCTGCGGGGCGAATAGGCGTTCGCCGCCCTGGCCAGCCGGCGGAGCAGAGGCTGTATCCGGCCGCTCGCCGCCGGACTCAGTACCGTGGGCAGATCCGCACGATGCAGCAGGTCGATGCCGTTGGGAAACTCGATGCCGACCGCCAGCCATTGGCTCTGCATCGGCGGGCCCGGCGCCATGGAAAGCCGATGCCGCCGGCCGCTCGGGACAACCAGTACCCGGCCGGCCGGCGCTCGGACCGGCGGGTCGTCCCCCACCTCCACGATCCAGGCGCCGCCCGTCGCCCATTCGAACAGAGTGCCCGGCATCCGGTGCCAGCCCGCCACGCACGGATAGCGCCGTTCCCCGACCCCCGCGATCAGCACCTCCATGTGCACCGGCCGAATGTGACGGGTCCGCCCCAAACCGGCTGTCATGCGTGCGCTCCTCTCTCCGGTACAATAGTGCAATTCTACAGTATACCCGTCGATTGTGCCAACGGAATCGGAAGGGTAGGGTGAGGGGAGCGTATGCGAATCGCGGACGGCAGATGGCGGATCGTCCAAGAGCCGCACGTTGTCGAGAACCTTCGAGCAAGCCGCGCCCGACGTAGCCTTGGGCGTAGTCGGGTTCTCGAGTATGTTTTGGATCCAGCTTGGGAGAACACGACATGGACAGGATCACGATCGGAAATTTGTCCGTCAGCCGCTTCATCATCGGGGGGAACCCGTTCAGCGGCATTGCGCACCAGGGGGCGGAGCGCGACTCGGAGATGGCGCACTACTACACGACGGCCCGGATCAAAGAGGCGTACCGCAAGGCCGAAGAGGCGGGGGTGAACACGCACATCGGGCGTTCCGACCGGCACATCATCCACACGCTGATGGAGTACTGGGACGAGGGTGGCACGATCCAGTGGATTGCGCAGACCTGCCCGTCGGAGGGCACGATCGCGCAGGGCATTGAGAAAGCGTTGAAGGGCGGCGCCAGCGCCTGCTTCATTCACGGCGGCGTGATGGACCACTATCACGCGAACAATCGGCTAGGCGAGATTCCGCGGGAGATCGAACGGATCAAGGCGGCGGGCATTGCGGCCGGGGTTGCCATGCACAACCCGGACGTCATGGTGTGGGCGGAGGCGAACCTGGACGTGGACTTCTACATGTGCTCTTACTACCGGGCCGGCGCACGGAGGAAGGACCCGGCCTACCATCCCGGCGCGACGGAGTACTTCTTGCCCGAGGACCGGGCGGCCATGGTTCGTGCGATTCACTCGACGGCAAGGCCGGTGATCCACTACAAGATCATGGCGGCGGGCCGCGACGAGCCGAAGCGGGCCTTCGAATTCGTCGCGCGCAACATGCGCCCGATCGACGCCACCTGCGTGGGGATCTACACGGGCGACAATCCGAACATGATCGAGGAAAACGTGGCGCTACTGGACAAGTACCGGACCGAGGCCGCGCCCGCGGCCGCGGCCGATCATGCGTGATCGGTATGGTGGACGGAGACGGAGGCGAACGCAGCGGATTCGGGTGGATTGGCGCGGACGGCAACGCACGAAAGCTGAGCGACTCGGCAGCGCCAATCCCCCCCCCCGAATCCGCTGCTCTTCCTCTCCCTCTCCGCGCCTCCGTGTGCTCGAGCGAGTCCCCGAGCGGGCGAGAGACCTCCCCGTCCTACCGGTACCGGACTTCCCGGCCCGTTTGGGCGCTCTTGTAGATGCCGTCGAGGATTTTCATGACCTTCAGGCCCTCCTCGCCGGTGGCGAGCGGTGCGCGTTTCTCGAGGATACTGTCGACGAATTCGCCCATGGCGCTGCCGCCGCCGGCGGTGACGCGGTCGATGGTGCGGGTGAACCGGCCGCCGGGCTCGTCGGTGTAGATTTCGGCTTCGAACTCGTACTTGCCGCCGACGTTACGCTGGACGAGCCCGCCCTTCGTGCCGCAGAGGCGGGTGACCATATGTTCCGCGTGTTTGATGTGCAGCGCCCAGCTCGCCTCGATGATCAGCGTCGCCCCGTTCGCGAACTTGACCATGCCGCAGGCGAGATCCTCGACGGTGAACGTCTTCTTCGCCTTTTTCGCGATAGGCGCGGCAATCTTGTTGTAGGCGGAACCGGTCACGACGACCGGTTCGGGATAGCCCATCAGCCACAGGGCCAGGTCGAGCCGGTGTACGCCCAGATCGATGAGCGGCCCGCCCCCGGCCAGTTCCTTGATTCCGAACCAGCCGCCGAACTTCGGCATGCCGCGGCGCCGGTGCCAGACGGTGCGGCCGAAGTAGATGTCGCCGAGCACGCCTGCGTCCACCTGCTGCTTGAGCGCGCGGCTCACGTCGGTGAACCGGTAGCTGAAGTTGATCATGAGGTTCCGTTTCGCCGCCTTGGCCGCGTCCAGCATCTTCTGCGCTTCCCTTGCGTTCATGGCCATCGGCTTCTCGCACAACACGTGCAGCCCGGCCTTCAGCGCGGCGATCGACAGCGGCGCGTGAAACTTGTTGGGCGTGGCAATGCTCACCGCGTCCAATCCGGCTTGGCGGAACATCTCGCCCGCGTCCGTGTAAGTGGCCGAGACGCCGTACTCCTTGGCCGCGGCCTGGAGCCGCTTTTCGTCCACGTCGCAGATCGCGGCGACCTCCGCCCGCGGATGCGCCTGGTAGCCCCGGACGTGGCCCGTGCCCATGCCCAGCCCGACAACACCCATGCGTAGTCTCTTCGCCATGATCGTCCCCTTTCGGTGTTGATATGGGCTATTCTAGCCTGCGCTCCGGAAACGCACATAGGAGAAAACCGGTAAGAGTATGAAAAATCCGAGCAGAGCCGCGGAGGACGGGTGAAGGGTCTCACTCCAGCCAGACCCGGGCCTGGTAGCAGGTGTTCGCGTTCGGTGTGGTTTCCTGATGTGTCACTGTCTGGCCGGCGCCGAGGATGTTCGAGCAGCCGGGGATGATCTCCCAGACGGCATCGCGGTTCAGGCCGCTACGCCGCTCGAGCGCGTAGTGCCGCGCCAATCCTTCGTAGCCGGCTCCGCCGGCTGCGATCGTGGGGAAAGAGACGGTGAGAGTCCCGCTCGACATCGCCAGATCCACCCGGAAGGTCTTGCCGATGTCGTTTGGGTTCGTACCGGCGATGTACTCGTCGATGTTCTTGACGCCGTCTCCGTCGAAATCCTCACCCGTACCGCCGTTCGTCGCCGCGGTTCCGCCGAAATACGTGGTTTCCCACGAATCGGACATGCCGTCCTGGTCGCCGTCGCCGGACGCGGTCGAGCCTTCCATCACGCGCAGTTCGGCGTCGAGCATCAGGTCGCCGCTGGACTGGCTGACGTTGAAGACCTGTACGGCCAGTATGTTGTCGGCGCCGAGCGCGGGAAGCTCCGAACCGGAGAAGCTCCCGGTCCACGTCGCGGAGGCTGCCGATACATAGCCGGTGGCGAGCGTGGTGCAGGGCAGAAAACTGCCCGCGTCGCCGGTCATGTTCACGCGCGCCAGCTCCCTGCCGTTGAGCCAGAGAATGAACCCGTCGTCGTAGTCCACGCGGAGTTGGACTTCGCTGATGAGTGCGGAATGCTGAATGCTGAACGCAGAACGCAGGAACAGGGACGAATAGCTGTTCTTCATATCCGCCAGCGTGGTGCCGAACGGGCCGGTTCCATAGCCGAACGGGGCCGATCCGGTGCTCCAGGCCGAGTCGTCGAACCCGACCGTGCGCCAGGCGGCGGCAGGATTGGATGCCTCCGTGCTCCCTTTGCGATAGCGCCACAGGGCGCCCGCGGCGATCTTCGTCGCCTCCTGCAGGCCGCCACCCGCCAAACCGGCCTTGAGCATGACGGCATTGGCGTAGAACTTGCTGTCGTTGTCTGAGACCGTCACGATCACGATGCCGTCGGCGCCCGGATCGATATCCTTGAACCGCGCGACGTAGCCGGCCGCGGTGTTGTACCCGTTGCTGATCAGCGTGGAGCAGTTGTCCGTGCCGAAGACGTGCGTGCCGGGTGTGCTGGCGTTGGCGAAACTGGCTGCGCCCGAAAGCGTGACCGTCGCCGTGCGCGCGGCATAGTCCGCGTTGTCGCGGTTGCCGAACAGCACCAGTTCGAATCGCAGATTCGGGTCCAGCGCCGAGAACTGGAGTTGCAGGTTTTCCGGCACGTAGCCGATTACGCCCGCGCAGTCGACAATCCCCCCGAAGACGTCGTACGCGTCCGTACCGGCGTTCGCGTTCGCCCCGGCGAGGTAGGGATTGCCGCCCATGACCGTGAGTGTGGCGGCGACGGCCTCGCCCGTCGCGTAGTCGACCAACTGCCCGCCCTGGCCCGTCGTGTAGGTGGTGATCCGCGTGTTGAGCTGCCCGCTCTCCCAATACAGGTCGTTGTAAGCCGAGAAGTACGTGTCGTTGTCGCGGATCGTGTACGTGTGGGCGGTGCGGCCGCCGAGCGCGGCGCCCGCCGGGCCCGCCAGCGTCACCACGAACGTTTCGTCCGGCTCCTCGAGCGTGTTGTCGATGATGGCGACGGAAATCGTCCGGGCGGTTTGCCCCGGCGTGAAGGAGAGCGTGCCAGCTGCCGCGCCGTAGTCGGCCCCTGCGGTCGCCGTCCCGCCGCCGGAGGCGAAGTTGACGGTGACCGCCAGAACGGAAGCCTCGGAGAGTTCAACGCTCAGGTTGGCCGGCGACGCACTCTCGTTGCCGCTCGAACTCGGGACGGCGAATTGGACGGAAACGGCGGCGGTCGTGGCGCCGTCGACATTGGAGTAGCCGGACTCCCCCACCGCGTTGGACGCGCGTACCCGGTAGTAGAACCCGGCGGCCGGTGCGAGGCCCGAATCCGTCCACAGCGTGGTATCGGCCGATACGGAGCCGACTGGCGCCCAGCCCGAACTGCCGTTGGGGCTGCGTTCGATTCGGAAGGTGTCCTCGTTTCCGCTGTTGTCCGTCCAACGCAGGTTGATACGGCTTGCGGAGGCGGGCGTAGCCGAGAGCGCGGAGGGTGCGGCGGGCGGCCCCTGGTGCGTGGTCGCAGCGGCGACGGCGCTGTAGGCGGAATTGCCGTCGGCGTTGTAGGCCTTGATCTTGTAGTAGAAGGTTGTGCCGGCGGGCAGGCCGGAATCGCTGTGCGCGGTCTGGTTCGCGGCAAGGGTGGCGACGCGTTCCCAGTCCTGCGCGCCGCTCATGCGCCGGTCGAGCTTGAAGCCCGCTTCGTTGCCGCTGGCGTCCGTCCAGCGCAGGTCGATACGCGTGCTGGACTGGGCCGTGGCGACCAGGTTCTGCGGCGCTGCCGGCGGATTGCCCTGGCTGGCCGCGTGGGTCAGCGCGACATCCATGAGCAGGTCCGAACTGCCGGGCCCGGACTGATGCATCTCGACGACCAGCACGTTGACGCCCTGCAGCAGCGTGTCCGCGTGGGCGGAGAGATCAAACGTCTCGTAGGCGTCTGCCGTGTGGCTGCTCGCGGCCGGCGTCGAGAACAGAATCGTGCCGCCGGGCATGTTGCCCCGCGCAATCTCCTGGCCGTTCAGGTACGCGACGAACCCGTCGTCATACTTGGCGGCGAGCGCCAGGTTTGTCACGCTGCCCGGCGCGGCGGCCAGCGTGAAGGTCTTGCGGAAGTAGGCGGTGATCGGCTTGTTCGCGGGATCGTCGCCGTAGGCGATTTCCGTGTCGAGCTCAGGGTAGTCGCCCGCGTCCCCGTAGCCGAGCGGCGCGTTCCCGTCGTGCCAGGCGGTGTCGTCGTAAGACAAGGCGCGCCACGCGGTACCGAGATCCTCGCCGCGATCGTGGTATCGCCAGCCTGCGCCGGGCGAGACCAGCCCGCCGGAGTTCCGCTCGCCCGGTGTGCCGCCCGCCGCCACACTGGCCGCCCAGTTGACGGGGTCGTTGCCGTAGGCGGCGGGGTCCTGCCGCTCGAGCGACGGGCCGTCCCCATCCGCGATTTCGGGCCAGGGGCTGTTGTCGTCGTATTGGACGCGGTCCACCAGGATCCACGGCACGCCCTCCGGGTCCGGACTGTCGGGCCGCCAGAGCTTCACGCTTTCGCCGCCGTTACCCAGCCGGCCGGTGTACGGGCCGAACACGGCGACGTCGGCGGGCACACCCGGATAGGCGGCGCGGAACGCGGTTTCGTTCGTGGGCACGACAAGCACGCAGTCCCGCGCGCCGATGCTCGTGCCGGCGGGGAAGGTGTAATCGATCGCGGCGGACAGGCGCCACCCGTTTGTCGGCCAGGCGGGGTCGTACAGGTCGACGGCGCCGTCGCTGATGTTGTACAACTCAACGAACTCGAGCGCCCCGTCCACGGGGTGGTACATGATCTCGTTGATCACCACCGGGCCCACACGCGGCGGCGCGTTGGCGGCGCCCAGCGTGTTCGTCGTGTTCTGCTCGACGAAGTCCGTATCGCCGGCACTCTTGACGTAGCGGCCGAACGCCACACCGTTCTGTGCGCCGCCGAACCGCGCTTCGGCCAGATACTGCAGGTTGTTGTCGGCGTCCCACTTCGTCAGGTAGATCTCGTCGCCGTGCGAGCTGAGCGCGAAGCAGGCCGGGTCGTTCGTGTCGGTGTTGAAATCCGGCTCGTCGAACACGACGTAGGCGCCCGGCGCGAGCGTTGTGCCGTCGGGGATCCGGAACTTGCGATAGGCGGAGCTGTCGTCGCTAAGGTACCAGCCGCCGATATCCGCGCCGGCGGCGCCGGCATTGTAGAGCTCGATGGCGTCGACCTGCGGCAAATCGGTGTGGGTGAGTGCTTCGTTGATCACGACGCGGTAAGGCGCGCCGTCGTCGTAGCCGGGCGAGCCGCCGATCAGGTTGCTGGCGCGCCATTTGGCAGGGTCGTCCTGATCGCCATCGGTCGAGACCGGGACGAGCGAGAAGCCGTCGCCGTCGGCCGGCTCGGGCCACGGGTCCTTGTCGTTGTAGCGCACGGCCGTGACCGTGCGGCCTTCGCCGTCCAGCAACGCGAGCCGTTCGCCGCCGTTGTCGAGCTTGCCGCGGTACTGGGCGAAGAAGGCGACCGAGCCGCGGACGCCGGGATAGCGGTTCGTGAACGCGGCTTCGTTGTTGACGAGCACGGCAGTCTGGCCGGCGCCCAGTTCCACGCCGGGCGGAAAGGTGTAGCCAATGCCCCTGAACGTCATCATGGACAGCCCGCGGGTGGAGGCGCCGGTATTGGTGAGTTCGACGAACTCGAACTCGCTGCCGCCGAGCGGGTTGTACAGGATCTCCGTGATCCGGATATTGCCGTAGTGCGCGGTATAGTTGAACGTCGTCTCGTGCAGCGCACTCCAGGTGCCGTTCGTCTTCCAGACGCGGGCTTTGACGTGGGTCGTGCGGGAGAGGGGCAGGGGGCCGGTATACGCCGTCGCGTCCGGTGAACGCGACCCGCCCGGTCGGCGCGGGTCGGTGCCGTCTGTGGAGTAGTAGACGGTGTAGGCGGTCGGGTTCGACAGTGTCAGCCTGAACCCGCTCGCGATGGCGCCGCCTTCGGCGCTGAACCCCGGCGGTTCGATGGAGGGGTACAGGCCCGCCGCGCGCCAGTGCGAGACGGCGTAGGCGCCGCGCAGCGGCAGCCAGTTGTTCATGAGCGTGTTGCGGGCCGGGATCCATGTGTCCGGAACCGTGGACGGCGTATCCTGCACCGCGTCACCCCAGCGCGCGGACTCGGCGATCAGCGGCAACTCGATCTCGTCGCACAGCGCCTTCCACCGGTTCGTCAGCGACGCCGGCGTCATGGCGCCGCCCTCCTGGATCATGTGCCGGTAGATCCGGTCGCCGAACAGGACCCGGTAGTCGGCGTTGGCCGTGAGCTTGTCGTGGATGTGGAAGATGCCCGTGAAGAAGGTGTAGTTCGTGCTGACCGGACGGGTGTCCAGCATCCCGACTTCGATGTCCCAGATGAAGAACTGGAACTGCGGGTCGCCCGGGAGCCGGTTGCGGCTCTTGCGACCCGCCCGCCAGTTGCAGCCGTAAGGATCGGATTGGGGGCGGGTCACGGGGTCCCAGTCTTCGTTCTGGACCCAGGTATTGAGCATCATGTAGTCGATGTGCTGCGGCACATCGACATAGGTTTGCAGCGCTTCATAGTTGGCCGTCGTGCCCAGGCTCGTGTTCCACACGATATTGCTCATGGCGGCAAACGCCGCGTCGTCGCCGTCGATCGTGCGCAGCGTGTTCGGCGGGGGCGGCGCTGGAATCAGGCCGGTCGGCTTCTGATTGGCGTGCACGTCGTAGTCTTCTTTTTCGCCGCCGAAATGCGCGGCAATGAACGAGGAGTCCGGGCCCTCCACCGGGTTGTACAGGCCCCAGTACATCCCGTTGATGTACACGTGCATCCAGGTCCCCTTCGGGGAAATCCACCCCATCTCGCGCTGGGTCTGGCGGCCCCACTCGTCCCGCACATACATGGCCTTGGTGTTGAGGTGCCCGCTCCAGCAGTCGTTGCCCTGTGCGCGCAGCCGGATGTGATCGAAGCTGTCCACGTCGTAGCCCGGAAAGAATTCGTACTGGAGCTTGCCGGGCCCGTAGATCTTCTTGAACCGCAGGCTCATCGAGAGCTTCGCCTTGCCGCCGCGCCGGCTCCACGCGCCGCTGATCTGCGTGCCGCAGTTGATCTGAAATCCCGGCGTGCCGTCCGGATGGATCAGCTCGGCGCTCACCGCGCGCTCCCAGCCGTCGCCGTCGTGCTGGCTGTTGTGGAAGATACCGTGGCTGTTGCCGAAGATGTCGCCGTAGTCGGCGACCAGCGAGAGGGTGGGCAGGGCGCGCAGCGCCTCTTTCATCCGGGTCGCCCCTTCGGCGTTCAGCACGCGCGAATCCATCGCCGTGTTCATCTTCTGACTCGCGCGTGTCACGGAGCTCACGTCGCCGGGAATCCAGTCCTCGCCGCTCATCGTGTTGGGTTGCACGATGACGTCGTCGAGGAAGATGTACGTGTGCGTGTCGACATTGCAGGGCTCGTACCCGCTCTTGTAGGCCGCCGCGCGCAGGCAGGTGGTTGTGCTGATCGGCAGGACCTTGTTCGTGCCGCCGGTCGAACCGTGCGCCGACGTCGGCCAGCTCCCGTCGGTTGTGTAGCGAATCGTCGCGTCCGGCGTCGCCGTCGAAATCGTCACCTCAAACGACGCGCCGTAGAACCCGCGGTCCGCGCTGAACGTCGTGTCCGCCACGCGCCGGTACGTACTGAGCTCCACGTCCAGCTTGCAGTCGCTGCTGCCCGGCTGCGCGTTGAACGCCTGCACCGCGATGACATTCTCGCCGATCTCCAGATAGTCCTCGGGCGACGGCAAGTCGTTCGTCTCGAAGGTGCCGGATTCGTGATCGGCTGACGCCAGCGAAACATAGAGGGGCGAACCGTCCGGCTCGTTCTTGTCCCAAACCCGCTCGCCGTTGATCCAGATGATGAACCCGTCGTCGTAGTCCACCATGGCGCGCAGCCGTGTCTCCGGGTCGATGGCCGAAACCGCGAACGTCTTGCGAATGAAGAACGTCGTGTAGCTGTTCTGCATGTCATTGAAGCGGGTGACGATGTCGGTCTCGTTCGCGCCGCTGCCGTAGCCGAAGGGCGCCGAGCCCGTCGACCAGCCGGCCGACTCGAAGTCCAGCTCGCGCCAGTCGTCGATCGGATCGGACGCCTCGCTCGTGCCTTTGTGGTACTGCCACGTGCTCGCGCGCGAAACCAGCGTGCCGGCCCGCGCCTGCACCACACTCAGCGCCAGCCCCACGCCGCACAGGCAGAGGAGGTAGAGCGGGCGTCCTCGCCCGCTCCCACTGAATCGTCGAGTTCTGGAATCGTTCATCCGTCTATCGCTCCGCTTGACTTCACCACGCTGCTTACGCAGCACGAATCGTGCCAACCGCTCCCCGCCGGAACACCACACGATATGGTGGTGTTCCGACCCTCAGGCGTGCGAACGGGCTGGACTTTCGCAGTGCTGAGAAGGAGCCTTCCCGAAATTGAGAACGGCGTCCGGCTCGCTCAACATTCCGAGACAACACGGAACGGGAGCAGGCCGGCTAACGAAAAAAGGCCTCACGACCCGGCTGTTGTCATTCCAACCAGACACGGGCGCGATAGCAGGTGTCTATTCCGTCGGGATTGTCGTCTGTGTACGTGACCGTTTCGCCGGTGCCTGGAATCCGGCTGTAGCCGTCGGGCGAACTCCAGGCGTTTTCGCCGTCGAACTCGACGCAGCGTTCGAGCAGGTAATAGCGGGTCAGGCCGTCGTACTCACTGCCCTCGGTCTTCACGGTGAGGAAAGCGACTACGAGTGCGCCGCCGGCCCCTCGCGCGAGTTGGAGGCGCAGGCAGGCCGCGCCGTCGGAGGGGTCGGTGCCGGCCACGTATTCTTCATAGTTGCGGAATCCGTCCCCGTCGGGATCCGCATCCATATCGTCGGCATTCGCGTCCAGTCCGAACCGGGTCTCCCAGGCATCCGGCAGGTCGTCCTCGTCGGCTGCCATCGTCGGCGCCGCGCCGCCCGGCGCGGTGGTCGTGGCGTCAGCCAGCGCGGTGTAGGCGGAGTTGCCCGCCGCGTTGTAGGCTTTCACCTTGTAGTAGTAACGCTTGCCCGTGAGCAGGCCGGAATCGGAATAGGCCATGCGGTTCGCCGGTGTCTGGGTCGCGCGCACCCACTCGGAAAACCCGCTCTGACGGCGGTCGATCTTGAAGCCGTCTTCGTTGTCGCTCCGATCCGTCCACCCCAAATCGATTCCGGTATCCGACACGGCCGACGCGGTCAGGTTTGCCGGGGCTGCCGGCGGTGTGGTGCCGGCGGGTGTGGTGGCGGCCGCCACGTTGGAGTATGGGGAATTGCCGGCGGCGTTGTAGGCCTTGACCTTGTAGTAGAACTTCACCCCCGGCGTCAACCCGGTATCGCTGAAGGACGTTGTGTCGGAGCCCGATGTTTGAATCCGGACCCAGGCCGTCGTGCCGCTCTGGCGGCGATCGATCTTGAATTGCGTCTCGTCGCCGCTGTTGTCGGTCCACGCCAGGTCGATTCGCGTGGATGCCTTGGCCGCCGCCGCAAGTCCGCTCGGTGCGGCGGGCGGCCGGATGTCCGCCGGAGTGGTGGCGTCGGCGAGGTTGGAGTAGGGCGAGTTCCCGGCGGCGTTGGCGGCCTTCACCTGGTAGTAGTACCGGGTGGCCGGCGCGAGAGCGGAGTCGGTGAAAGAGGTGGCATTGGCGGCGGGCGCGGCGACGCGCACCCACGTGGTGGAGCCG
>JAFGHX010000155.1 GCA_016929905.1 Kiritimatiellia bacterium | reverse complement strand
GTCTCCGCCTACACCGATTCCGGGCTCGCCGCCGCCACCACCTACTACTACCGCGTGCGCGCCTACAACGCCGCCGGCAATTCCGCCTACTCCAACGTCGGCACCGCCACCACCGGCGACACCGTGCCCGCCGCGCCCGCCAGCCTCGCCGCCGCTTCCCTCTCCACCACCAGCATCCGCGTCACCTGGACCGACAACAGCTCCAACGAGGCCGGCTTCAAGCTCGAGCGCAGCCTCAACGGCTCCACCTGGAGCCAGATCACGCAGCCCGGCGCCAATGTCTCCGCCTACACCGATTCCGGGCTCGCCGCCGCCACCACCTACTACTACCGCGTGCGCGCCTATAACTCGGCCGGCAATTCCGCCTACTCCAACGTCGGAAGCGCGACGACCGCGACCGAGCCGGCTGCGCCGCCGAGCAACCTGGCCGCCACGGCGCTGTCCGCCACGCAGATCAGACTCACGTGGCAGGACAACAGCACCAGCGAGACCGGGTTCAGGGTCCGGCGCAGTACCGACGGGGTGACCTTCACGGAAATCGCCGTCGTGAACCCCGACGTCACGGCCTACACCGACGCCGGACTGGCCGCATCCACAACCTATTACTACAAGGTCAAGGCCACCGACGTCTACGGCGGGTCCGACTATTCGAACGTCGCCGCCGCCACCACGCCCGACCCGCAGCCGACCGCGCCGGCGGCACCGACCGGCCTGACGGCCGCATCCGTGTCCGCCAGCCAGATCGCGCTGAGCTGGCAGGACAACAGCGACAATGAGGACCAATTCAAAATCCGGTGCGGCACCGACCCGGCCAATCTCGCCACAGAGATCTTCCTCGGCGCGAACACGACCGCCTACACCCATTCGGGGCTGGCCGGCGGGACGACCTACTACTATTCGGTCCGCGCCCAGAACGCGGCCGGCGCATCGGCCTACACGGCGGTGGCCAGCGCCACGACTCAGACCCCGGCGGCCGAGCCTGAAATAGCGGTGAGCACGACATCCATCGCCGTGAGCTGCATTTTCGGCGAGGATGCCGCACCCGAAACGATTCAGGTCTGGAACAACGGGACCGGCACGCTGCAGTACAAGCTCGTGGAATCAAGCAGCTGGTTCAGCCTTGCGCCGGCGAGCGACAGCTCGACCGGCAGCGCCGACAAGAAGACGCACACGATCACGTTCACAACGGCCGCCAAGCCCGTGGGCGTCTATGACCGCTCCTTCACCGTTGAAGACAACGGGTCCGCTGCCGTCAACGGACCCATCACCGTCAATCTACAGATCACCGTCGCCGCGACAGCGCCGGCGGCGCCGAGCAACCTGGCGGCCACGCCGCTCTCCGCCACGGAGATCCGGCTCACCTGGACGGACAACAGCTCGGCCGAAACCGGGTTCCGCGTCCGGCGCAGCCTGGACGGCGTCGACTACTACACGCTGGCCGGCATCGAAGTGGGGCCCAACGTGACGAGCTGTACCGATTCCGGCCTGACACCGGGCACCACCTACTACTACATGATCAAGGCAACCGGCGCCGACGGCGGCTCGGATTATGACGGGCCGGTCAGCGCCGCGACGCCTACCGACTCCGACGATTGGATCGCCTACAACGACCTGGCCTGGTTCGCCGGCCAGCCGAGCCAGAACGTCACGGCCTATACGACCACCAACGGATTCCCGACCGGCGTGCGCCAGGGCAAGCTCGTGAACTACCAGACCGGCCGTCAGACGAGCGTCACGCTCACCGTGGACGGCGGCCAGGGCGTGGCGGAAAGCCAGGGCGCGCACCCCGCGGCGGGCACCGACGCCCACGCGGTGTTCGACGGCAAGCTGAGCGGGATCGGCACCGTCTCGTACGGTACCGAGGATCTCGTCCTGTCCTTCTCGGGGCTCGACCCCGCCAAGCGGTACGCGCTCGTTCTGTATGCGGACCGTAACGACAGGAGCTACGTCGGCGACGCCGCGCGCATCCTTTTCGGCACGCTGACCGGCGCGGTCTCATTCGAGAACGCCAGCAGCCCGGCCGCCCGGACGGCCGACGTCGACATGAGCGACGACACCGCCGTCTACAACGCCGGCTACAACAACGCCGCCGGCCTCCTCACGCGGTTCACCCATATCGAGCCCGGCACCGACGGCGCGGTCGCGCTGCGGTTGCGGCGCGACAGCGGCAACCGGTACTACCCCTACGCCAACGCGGTCATGCTCAAGACCATGGGCGCCTCCACCCTCCCGCAGGCCGAGGATGCCGACCGCAACAACCTGAACGACGACTGGGAAGCCGAGCACTTCGGCAGCACGGCGGTCGAGCCGGAGGCGGACGCCGACGGCGACGGCGTCTCGAACCTGGAAGAGTACATCATGGGCACCGACCCGACCGGCGCGGGAAGCTGGTTCGGCGTGGACCTCGCGCTGGCCGGCGGCCACATCGAGGTCTCGTTCGCCACGACTGCCGCGGCCGGGCCGGGCTATGAGGGGCTCACCCGCCACTACGCGCTCGAGACCGCGCAGGCCGACGCCTCCGAATCCCAGTGGAGCCCCGTGCCCGGTTACGAAGACATCCTCGGCACAGGACAGACGGTCACCTGTCAGCCCGCCGAGCCCGGCGCCGGCCACACGATGCTCTACCGCGCCCGCGTCTGGCTGGAGTGACCCAGCAAGCGGAAGATCATGAAAGGCACGCGCGAGGCGTCTGACCCGCGGACGACGGCCTCTCGAGGGTAGCCCGCCTCAAAGGGTCACGAACGTGGCAAGCGTGTCCGGCGTCACAACGGCAGTTGACGCATGGGGATACGCCGCCGTGAAGGCGGGCGGCATGTCGACGCGGCGCGAGCGCCACTTGATCTCGGCAGCGAGCAGGCGCCCCTCCCGCTCTTCGACGTAGTCGATCTCCTGCTGCTGATGAGTTCGCCAGAAATAGGCCGCAAAATCACGGCGGCTGTTCTGCAGCGCCTTGATCCGTTCGACTATCGCGAAGTTCTCCCACAACGGGCCCACGTCCGTGCGTAGTCCGATCGGGTTCAGATTGCTCATGAGCGCGTTGCGAATGCCCACGTCCCAGAAATACACTTTGCGCATCTTCTTCAATTCGTTGCGCAGATTCCGACTGAACGGCATCAGCCGGAACACGATGAACGCCTGTTCCAGCACCGTGAGATAGGCCTCCACCGTATGCTTGTCCACGCCAAGCATGGCGCCAAGCTCCGTGAATGAGACTTCACTCCCGACCTGCAGCGCCAACGCGCGCACGAGCTTGTCGAGAATCTCCGGCCGCCGAATGTCGCGCCAGGCGAGGATGTCTTTGTAGAGGTAGCTCCCGGCGAGCTCACGGAGAATCTCGCCCGCAAGCTCGCCTCCGGCCGTCGTGACGGCCGGATACATTCCGAAGACAAGCCGCCTCTCCAAGAGCCGCCGAGTCTCTTGCGCCGTTTCCACGCTGCTCAGCTCACCCAGCGAAAACGGATGCAAATGAAATTCGAACTTCCGGCCGGTCAACGGTTCGCAGGTCCGATTGGCCAGCTCAAAGGACGACGATCCCGTCGCCAGAATTTGTGTGTCCGGCATCGTGTCTACGGCCAGCTTCAGCGTCAGGCCGATGTCCTGCACACGCTGCGCCTCGTCGATCACCACAAGCCGCGCGTTGCCAAAGAAATGCTTCAGTTCCGTGGAGGTGCGCGCCTCCAGCCCCTGCCTGACGTCCGGCTCGTCACAGTCCAGATAGACGGATGCGCCGTCATACCGCGACAGCAGCTCTTTCACCAGGGTCGTCTTGCCTACCTGCCGGGCTCCGTACAACACCAGCGCACGCCCCTTGAACAGCCGCTCTTCCAACAACGGGAGAATTTTTCTGGAGATCATTATCACCTCATTTATATAAATTACGTGAATATAATCACCTAAATTTACAGCATATGCAACAAAAAAACTGGAGAACCACAACATATAGTCGGCTTTCGGTTCGACCGGCGACGAGAGTCGCCCCTAAGTACTGCCCGGCGCAAATACGCTAACGTATGGTGCGAGCGCCATGGGTGCCAGAGCAAGGCGTGCGAGGCGGCGCATACCT
>JAFGHX010000154.1 GCA_016929905.1 Kiritimatiellia bacterium | reverse complement strand
TAGCCTGATCTATTCATGAGCCATCTGCTGCGGGCGCGGATATGGCGGCATCTAAAGGGTTCCGTGCCGGCGGCCGACCTAGACGTGCCTCGACACGCCCCCGCCCGACCGCCGGCACGCGCCCCTTGATCTGTCGCCATCTCCGCGCCCTCGCGACGACGTTCATGAATAGATCAGGCTAGCGCGGCGTCCGCGCCCATGTCCCGGAAATAGGCCCCGACACAAATCGAAAGAAGCCGGCAAGAAGCGCGGCCTGCATCGCGACGAAGTAATGGCAGCCGCGCAGAGAACGGCGGACCCCGCCGGGTCCGTTGCCGAGGTGCCGACCGACGGCCGCGCAGGCGTAGAAGACTATCTGTGCGGCCAGCGACAGGCTCAAAACCCCGGCGTGCGAAAAGAGGCTTAAAGGGCCAGCCAAGGCGTATTCGCACGCGATTCCGGCGCCGGACAGCACGGCCATCGCGACGAGCAGGTGCGGCGTGAACCAGCGCAGGACTTTGTGCGACCAGAACGCGAACGCGAACGCGCCGAAACGGGGCAGCAGGCAGCGCCGGCACAGCCACAGCGCCTGGTAGTCGCCGGCCCCGATCCGGACGCGTCTCTGCCATTCGTCGCGCACCGTGCGCGGAAGCTGCTCGTGCGCCACGGCCGAAGGGTCGTAGACCATGCGGCACCCCTGCTCACGCACCTTCATTCCGATCACGAAATCGTCGACGATCGTGTTGGCCGGAATCTCCGCGGGGAAAAGCTCGCGCCGAATGGCGTACACAGCCCCGTTCGCGCCCAGGCAGGAGTCCAGCCGGCTCTCATGCATCTTCAGCCTGTCCTCCCAACCCCAGTACGCCGTCTCTTCGGTTTCGCCGCTCGGCGCCTCGTGAAAGACCAGGCGCCCGCAGACGCCACCCACCCGCGGATCGCGGAAATGCGAGACGAGCTTGCGCAGGGTCGCGGGTTCGAAGAACGTGTTCGCATCGGTGAATACCAGAAGCGGTTCCGTGCTGCGGGCCGCCAGGCTCTTGAGCGTCGCGGTCTTGCCCCGGCGCTCCCGCTGCACCTGCAGGACCACGTTCGGGCGCCCGGCCGCCCATTCCGCGACGATGCCGGCCGTCCCGTCCGTCGCCCCGTCAACACCCACGTAGATCCGAACGCGGTCCGGCCCATAACACGATTCCTGCAGGTTCTCGAGCCGCCCCCGGATATGCTTCTCCTCGTTATAAGCGGAGAGCAGCACGCCCACGCACGGTTCTTCGCCGTTCTCACGCGCCGGTTCGGGCGCGCGGCCGGGAATGGCGGCGACGAGCAACGGGTACGCGCCCCACGCATAGAGAAGCGTCAACGCGATGCCGACAACAAGGATTTCAGGCAGCGCCATCTTCGCCGTGCGGTTCCGAGTTGCGGATCTTCACGATTTCGGCGGGGACCCCGACGGCGGTCGCATCGTCGGGCACGTCCTTCAGGACAACGGCATTGGCGCCGATCCGCACGCGGCTGCCGATCGTGATGGGACCGAAGATCTTCGCACCGGCCCCGACGTAGATATCGTCGCCGAGCACCGGCGCGCGCTTGCGCTCGACACCGATCGTGATCTGATGCTCCAGGATCAGGTTCTTCCCGCCGACGACCGCGGTATTGATCACGACCCCATTACTATGTACAAGCACAAACCCCTCGTCGAAATCGGCGCCGCGCCCGATGATGCAGCGGCCGAATATCACGTTCAACTTCCCGAACACCATCGCCAGCGGCACCAGCCGCCGGCGCTGGCAGGCCTGCATGAAGCGGTACAGCACCATGGCCAGCGTCCCGTCGGTGAAGAAGGCCTTGAGCAACGAGAGCCCGGAGCCGGAGTCGTACAGCCACCTGGCCTTGGCCCGGACGTCGGACCCGATCAGACGCAGAAACCCTTTTCGTCTTCCCTTCATACTCCCCCCCCTCGCGGCCTGCGACGACAGGCAGGCCACGTCCCCCCTATTGCCGGCGGCTTCATTCCCATTCTCACTCGCCGGCGCACGCGGTATTCATACCCGTCTTGTGCACTGCATAACGACCGTTCCGGCCAACCTCGAACAACCCGGCGCCCTGTTAAGCAGGAAGTAGTCGAGCGCGCCCAGCGCGGTGAGGACGGCCTTTCCCGCGGCGGAACCGTGCTCGGGCATGACACGCGCAAGCCTGCAGAACAGGCGGAAGTAGCGCCGCCGGGAGGCGCGGAACCCGGCGTCGATCACCTGAAAGTCGTCCCTGTTGAGTTGGCGTTCATTGGGACTGACCTCCTTGGGGACGGGCACACGATCCCGCAGCCACTGCAGGGCCGGCGAAAAGGCGACGGGCTCCTTGATCAGCGCGATTCCTTCGGGCTTGAGCAGGGCGCGCATCGTCCGGACGGCGACGCGGATATCCAGGTGATGCAGCACGGCGTTGACGAAGAGCAGGTCGAACGGGGCGCCGGCCAGATCGGGGGCGGCGACATCGCCGACGACGAATTCCGTCCTGTCGGCCACCTCATCGAGCTCGGCCCGCCGTCGCGCCAAGCGGACCAGTTCGGAGGAGATATCCAGCCCGGTCACCTCATACCCGAGCAACGCCAGGAGCGACGAGGTCTCTCCGTCCCCGCAGCCCAGATCGCAGACACGGCGCGCGCCGGACGCGCGCAGCAGCCGGAACATGTACTCCTTGGGATAGAGCCTCCATTGGCGGCAGAGCCGATATCGATCCACCTGGCTCTTCGGCGTGGGGCGAACGGCGCCGGCCGATGCCGCCTGCGCGGCCTGAAAAGCGCGCTCCGCGGCGACGTCCTGCGTATTCTTACCCCGAAGGGTTTCGTGTTCTGCTGCCGCCATATCCACGCCCACCCCCCATTCCCGCGAAGAGACACGCCTTGCGATGGCCCGAATGGCGCTCCCCCCTGTCAAGATCTGTCGCACACACGAGACGGGAACCCAATCCCCTTGTCGGCGAGCACGTCCTTGATCAGGCGCACGCTGACCATGCACTGCGCGTCCTCCGGGGTCAGGCTGACGCCGAACGTTTCTTCGAGGGTGAGGATCAGGTTCACGGTCTGGAGGGAATTCCATTCGGGGACGTCGTTCCGGGTCAAGTCGTCGGAGAGGTCCTCAATCCCGAAGACTTCGCGGAAGACGCGACTGAGCTTCTGCCTGTTGGTTTCCATGGCGCGGCCTCACAATTCCCCTATCCACGGCTGGGCCAGCTCGCGGATGGTCTCGGCGCTGATCGGCAGTCTGAAAAGGCGGCCGTCCCCGTTCTGTTCGCCCCCGGCCAGGCTTTCGTACAACTCGGCAACCATCCCGTTTCTACCCGACGGCACATAGCGCAAGAGCGCCTCGCGCGCCCGAGTCGCGTAATGCCGGAGAATGCGCGAAAGAAACTCGTATTCCGCGGTCCGCTTCAGTACGCGGCAGCTGAGCATGAGTTGCTCGATGACGATGCGGTCCCGCTCTTCGCGGACCACGGCACAACCCACCACGCCGCTTTCGCCGAACCGGTCGCTCAGCTCCAGCAGATGGATGGCGACGTCGTGCGCGGCGAGCAGGCCGCGGACCGCGGGTTCCGTCATTCTGACCGTGGTCGCATTGAACTGATTGGTGCGCTGGCTCATCTGGGCCACTCGCGCGACGTCGTGTTCCGACGCGGTGCGCGTGCGGGCCCGCATGCCGAGCGTGCGGTAGAAATCCTCGAGCGTGACGGCCGACTCCAGAATCCGGCGCCGCTGTTCTTCGTGGCGGTAATCTTGCGTTCGGAGGCGGTCTTCGGCGGAATGCGACAGGGTCTGAAACGGATTGAACGCCGTCCAGAATGCACAGGCGTCCATGGGGTTGGCCGGCAAGTCCGGAACGAGCACGCCCGGGCATCTCTGGCGAATCTCGTCGCGCTCATGCGGCGAATCGTCCATGAAGACGAAGGCATCGAGTGCCAGGTTCAGCCGTTGGGCCAGGGCGCGGACGCTCTGGGACTTGGGATTCCAGTTGACTTCCCAAGCCGCGATGTGTTCCGGCCGCAAGACCATGGCCGGATGCTTCTCGAACACGGCTCGCAGTTCCGACTCGTCGTTCTTGCTGCAGACGCCGAGGAGCGTGCCCTGCAGATGGAACTGGAGGATCCGTTTCTGGATCTCGACGAAGGCATTGCCGGGATAGTCGGCCGACAAGGCGATCCCCGCGCGCCCGTCTTCCTCCAGGATGCCGCCCCAGAGCGTGTTGTCCGCGTCGAGCAGAAGCACCTTTCGGGGCACAACGGCATCGGCCACGATGGCGTTCACGACTTCCCGGAAGACGGCGATCACGGCATGGGCGCTGAACGGGCAGCGTGCCGTCAGGCGCAGCCGTTCGTCCGCCCAGCGCGAGAAGCCCAGGGCGTACTGCAGGCGGTCCAGACACAGGAGTCTGACACGGGCCCGCAAGGCCGGATCGAGCGCGGCATGCAGCCGGCGGTTGACGTCGCAGCGAATATACCCGGGCGAGCGCGGGCAGGCTACGTCCGGGAGTGCGGCGCGGGGGGCGAGCGGGTCGAGTCCGAAGTCAAAGCCGATGAGGGTCCCCGCGCTGCCGCTTGCCGCCTTACGCAACAATTCCACGATCGTCTCCACGGCCGTTGCCGCCTTCTGCCCGGCCTGCTCGGGCGTCCAGTGCCAGCTCATGTACAGGTCGGGCAGGAAGTCCTCGAGTTGCCACAGGAGGACCAGGTAGTCCCACTGTTCGGTGTGGAGCGGGCTGGCGGGGTCGACAATCTCCTGGCGAAGCATACCGAACGGGCGCAGTCTGACGACGATGTCCAGCCCGTGGAAAGCGCCCAGCACTGGCAGGAGCGGAATGAGATTCTCGACCGTCCACGTGCGCGCGACCGAAACCACCACGCGCCGGCCCAGCCGGGCGCGGTCAATCCAATGTGCGTGACGGGCGCTGGCGAGCAAGGCGCCGAGCGGGGCACTGGCCCCGGAGAGCCAGGCGCGCCAAGGCCCAAGCACCTGTTCCCTGGCCTGTGCCGGGGTTTCAGGGAGAAACGGAACACTGGTTTCTTGCGCAACGGTCATCGCACGAGGCCATGAAGCGCGCCTGTCTTATGCCGCCGGGCGCGTGCCGGCGCCGTTCGTTGCCAGCCTCTGTCCCCGCGGACCGGGCGCTCACCCCACGACGAGACCGCCGGAGACGGGGATATTGGCCCCATTTATATAGCAATCGCGGCGCGTGAGCAACTCCACAGTGTCGGCCACGTCGCGCGCCTCGCAAAGGCGGCCCAGCGGCGCCTGTACAACCATCGCGCGCCTCGCCCGGTCGGGCAACCCGGCGGCAAACGGCGTATCGACGAGCGACGGCGAGACCAGGTTGAACGTGATGCCGGACCCCGCGCACTCGGCCGTAAGCGCCCGGAACAACCCGACGAGCCCGTACTTGGCCGCCACGTAGGACGCTTGCCCGGGCGGAGGAAGGCCGTGCACGACCGAGCTGGCAACGCCGACGACGCGCCCGAATCTCGCCGATGCCATCCGCGGCAGCAGGCCTTGCAGCAGCGTGGCGTGCCCGCTGACGCATACGGCGTAGTCCTCGGCGTAGTCGGCGGCCGTCAGGTCCGTGAAGGCCGCGCGCCGCCAGCGGCCCATGGCGCAGCAAACGACGGTATCGATCTCGCCGTGCCGCTTCCGGGCGGCGCTCACGGCGCGGCGAATGGCGGAGGGCGCAGCCAGATTCAGGCATACGGGCGCGGCGTTGCGCCCCTCGCTGCGTACGCGCGCGGCCACAGACCGCGCACGCGCCAGTCCCTTCCTGTACCCCACCAGCACGTGAAACCCCGCACGCGCCAGCGCCACGCAGATCGCCGCGCCGATCGCGCCGCTTCCGCCCGTGACCAGGGCGCGACGCTCGGTCACGTCACTTGTCTTTCTCGTTTTGGGCATCGTGATCTTCCCCTTCCCGTTGAATCGCTCGATTCCATGGCGGTCGGAACCCGTCACCTCGATCGTCAGGGCGCGCGCCGCCGCACTGACATGCGCAAGCCTCACCGTGATGGTGATTGTCTCCCCCACATAGACGGGCTCCCGGAAACTCAATTCCTGCGCGAACCAAACCGCGCCGCTTCCGGGCAGATCTTCGCCGACGATCTTGGAGACGAGGCCGGCGAGATACATGCCGTGCACGACCCGGTCCCGAAACCCGGCGCTTCTCGCGTAGCCCGCATCCATGTGGATGGGATTCGCATCGCCCGTCAGTTGGGCGTAGGCGTCGACAGCGCCGGCATCGATCGTGAACGCCCGGGAAACGGTCATTCCGGACTTGAGATTGAGGAACCTGTCCATGCCTGCGCCTCCGGAACCCGCCGCACGGCGCCCGGTGCCGGGCTCGCCCGCATCCCGGCGCTCCGAGTTCGGAGACCAGAAGTCAGCGGGCGCGGCTTGCTCGAAAAAGTGGCCCTTCGGGCCGTCATTCGCTCCGCGTCACT
>JAFGHX010000153.1 GCA_016929905.1 Kiritimatiellia bacterium | reverse complement strand
GGCCCACGACGCGAGGTCGTGGGGGCCCGGCTTCGGCCCACGACGCGAGGTCGTGGGGGCCCGGCTTCGGCCCACGACGCGAGGTCGCGGGGGCCCGGCTTCGGCTCACGACGCGCGGCGGTTCAGCAGGTCCGCTGCCGATGCGCCTCCGCCTTGGCGTCCTGCTGGGCCATGAAGGCCGCAACGGCCTCCGGCGCGAGCCGCGCCTCGAACGCCTCAAGCGCGGGGTCGCCGGTCTGGCGCATGTGGGCGAGCAGCCGCGCGCGGAACCGCTCGATCTCGACCTGCAGCCCGGGCTCGGCAATCAGGTTGTTGAGGCCGTCGGGATCCTCCTGAAAGTCGTAGAACTCTTCCGGCACACGGTGGAGGAACAACTCGACGCGTTTGGCGATGAACTCGTCGGTCTGCGCCGCGTGCTGCATGGCCTTGAAGGCCAGGCCGCTCTGCGATTCGTTCCGGAACACGCGTTCGCCGTCGGACCACAGATTCACGATGTAGCCGTACCGGCGGCTCTGGACACAGCGCATCGGGTACCGCTTGCAGCCGGCGGTCTCGTGGAAATGCGTGAAAACAACCTCACGGCCGTCCTGCCTGCGGCCGAGCAGAACCGGGAGGAACGAGGCGCCGTCTACGCCGTCGAGTGGCGGCAGCCCGAGCGCGTCGAGGACGGTCGGCGTGTAGTCGACGCCGGAGATCACATGTTGGTCGTCGACGGTGCCCGGCGCGATTCTGCCGGGCCAACGCGCGAGCCAGGGGGTCTTGGTGCTGTTGAGGTAGCAGTTCGTCTTGGCGAAGGGCAGCGCCATCCCGTTGTCACTCAGGAACATGACGAGCGTGTTTGCGGCGCAGCCCGCGTCTTCCAGCGCCTCGAGCACGGCGCCCACGGTCTCATCGCAGCGATGCACGGAGGAGAAGTACTGGGCAATCTCCCGGCGCACAGCGGGTATGTCGGGCAGGAAGCCCGGGACGTCCGCTTCGGCTTCCGCGATCGTGCGGCGCGTCTTTGGCAGCTCGGGCAGGTGGCCGTACTTCTGCCGTTCCTGCTCGCTGCCGGCCAACGGGCGGTGGGGATCGTGGGAGTTGGCCATCAGGAAGAAGGGCCGGCCCGCGTCCCTGGCCATCGTCAGAAATGCGGTCGTGTGCCGCCCGTACAGTTCCGGGTCGCGGCCCTGTCCGAGGTCCGGCTGATCCACGTGGTAATCCCAGCAGTACTTGGCCGGCGGGGCCAGATGGGTGTACTTGCCGATGATCCCGTTCAGATAGCCGTCCGCGTGCAGCCGCTCCTGCAGGGTGGGGACAGCCGGATCGATCGGCTCGAACCCCTCCCCTCCATTGCGGTGCGGGTACCGGCCCGTCATGAGGACCTGGCGGCTCGGCTGGCAGACGGCGATCGTGACGTGCGCGTGGGTGAACCGGACCCCCTCGCTCGCGAGCCGGTCGATGTTCGGCGTGATCCCCGGCACGCCGCACCCGAAACAGCCGGGCGAGTTGTAGTTCATGTCGTCGGCCGTAATGAGCAGGACGTTCGGACGGGACGTGTGTTCGGTAGCGGCCATTCATCCCTCCCTCTATTGCCCTGGCGGACGACCCCCAACCATCGGCCATCGGGAGCGCTCACGGGACGGCGCGGTTAGCGCCGGTCTGGCGCTTGGTTCGGCTCCCTGTTCTTGGGCCCAACGTTCAACGCTCAACACTCAACGTCCAACTTCCAACGGGAGGTGACATGCAGCCTCGTTGAACGTTGAGTGTTGAGCGTTGAATGTTGAACGTTGGCTCCCGCCCTCGTATTTTCCACTTCGTCGTTTCCGTTGCCTGCCGAACGACCGTCAACTCCGCGTGCGGCGGACATCAAGCACTCGGCCCCGCCAGCTCGTACATGTGTTCCGAGAATGCCTTCATGGCTTTCTGCATGTGGTCGTAGTACGCGCCCTGCGCGGTCTGAATGCCCGAATGCTGGCGGCCGGGCTGGGAGACGGCCCAGGAATCGATCCAGCCGCACCAGTTCCACCCGAGATAGTCGTGCCGGGCAAAGGCCTTGGTCGCGTAGTCGGTGAAGGCCCGGCTGCGCTCGTGCTGGTTCGGCAGGTGCGGGCCGAGCGGGAACGGCATGTGCGCGTCCTGGACGGAGAAGGCGGAATCGCCGTTGAGCAGCGGCTTTTGCGTTTCGTGCGCCCACTTGTCGAGATGCGGCTGCTGTTCGCCATAGTAGCCGTAGTGCTGGTAGAAGAGGACATCCACCCACTCGGCGACAGTGCGAACGAGCGCGACGGGCACGCCGGTATTCATGTTCAGCTTGTCGCCAAGGATCAGGTGGTTCGGATCGTAGCGCTTGATGGCGCCCGTCGCGACGCGGTAGTAGCGATCGACGACACGGCCGAGGAACGCGAGGTTGTCGCCCACTTCCTGGTGGTTGCGCACGTCCACCGCCGGGCGCCAGCGCTCCGCGGCGAGCAGCGCGTCGAAGGAGCCGAATTCGGTCTGGTAGGTCGTGTTGAAAGCGGCGATATCGTCTTTGTAGCGGCCGCGCATGGTTTCCACGTAGACGTGCTTGGCCGGGGCACCCGGGCCGAGGTTGCGCAACACGCGCGGCCAGGTGGGCAACGCCTGCCGCGCGTTGCCGTAGACGCAGACGTCCCGTTCCGCCGCGTCCAGATCGGTCAGGACCGGGCCGTCGATGAAGGAATAGCCGATCAGATACGGGTCGTCCTTCTTCGGGCCGGCTTTCCGCGCGGCGAGGCCGTCGCAGTGCGTCTGGAACGCCTCGGAGAAGACGTCCACAAACGCGTCTTCGCCCGGCGTCTGCCAGTGGCAGATCTCGGCGAAACGGATGCTCTCGATGTACGGACAGAACGGGTTCGGATAGATCTGCACCGGGGAATGGCAGCCCAGCGTGTTGAACCCGAATTCGGCCATGTCGCGCTCGACCTTCTTCTGGAAATGCTGGAGGAAGACAGGGTCTTTGGGGTCCTGCACGCCGCCGAACCGGTTCAGCCAGAATTCGCGGTTGTAGGGTCGCGTGACGACGTCGACTCCGACGTGATTGATGCCCCAGGAGAGGAAGGCGTGGCCTTCGGGCGTGACGAGCCACCAACGGTCCTTCTTTTCCAGGCGGAAGAAACCCGTCTTTTCGAACTGCCGCTCGGTATCGCCTCCGTACGCGTCGCTCATCGCCGACTACCTCCCGTGCCTGTTGGCCTGTGCGTGTTCGTGCCCATAAGATAGCGAGGCTGTCGCGTTTGTCGAGCACTTGTATCCGGCGCGCGGCGGTCCTACTCCCGCCATTCGAACGAGGGGCGCAGCAGGTGCGTACCGGGCTGGTAGTCCGGGTCGCGGCAGGCGCGGAGCAACTGCGCGATACCTTCCTGTGCGGCGCGTTCGTAGGGCACGCGCACCACGCCCAACGGCTTGCGCACGTGCGCGGTGTAGCCCCAGCTGCCGTAGACGACGAGGCGCACGTCGTCGGGAACACGGACGCCCTCGATCTCAAAGACCCCGTCCAGGAACTCCAGGATGCGCGGGTCCATGGCGATGGCCGCGTCATAGTCCGCCCGGCGCCGCACGATTTCGTGCGTGCGTTTCAACAGGCCGACCACCGCGCGGATGTCGACCTGTTCGACCAGCGCCTCGTCGCGAGGCAGCCCGGCCGCGTCCAGACCGGCATGGTAGCCGTCGAGCTTCGCCTGGTCGTGTGCCGACCGGACCTTCTCGCAAACGAACAGAATGCGGCGCGCGCCCTTCCGTGCCAGCGCGAGTATCGCCTGTTGCACGCCCCAGCCGTCGTCGATCTCGATGCTGTTCTCGAATCTGGCGCGGTACGGGTGCAGGACCATGTGCGGAATGCCCTCAGCCTGAACCCGGCGGATGAACGACGCCTGCTCGTCCTGAAAGAAGAGGATCCCCTGCCCGCCCGCCTCACGGAAAGCCGAAAGCATCCGCTCCGGATCCCGCTCGAGCGGCAACAGCTTCAGAGCAAACGCATGCTCTTCCGCGGCAAGCGCCAGCCCGCGATGGTAGGCGCTCTGGATCGCGTGCAGCTCGCCCTGCGGCAGTTGCACGAACAAACACACGGTGACCGGCGCCAGCTCCGACCCCGCCGGCACCGCCTTCACGAACAACCCCTTGCGCGGGCGCGCCTCCAGCACGCCGCGCGCCTCCAGCTCCCGGATCACGCGCGCAATCGTCGTGTAACCCGCATCGAACCGCGCCATCAACTCGCGCTGCGTGTGAAACAACTGGCCCGGCTTGTACCGCGTTGCGATCTCCGCCAGCAACGTCTCACTCAGCCGCTCGGATTTCCGGCGCCGCACTCCCCGCGCTCTACCCATCGCTCGTGCCCTCCAAAACCCATTCGCGAATAATACGGTGTCACGTGCCATTATTATGTACTCCATAATGAAAATATTCAACATAAAAATAAACATGGTATTGACACCATTAGATCGATTTGATATATTCTGATGGTGTCAGCCGGGCGTGAGGATGGCGCGGAAGCCGAAGTGCGCCCGGTCGCGATAGGTCGAACGCCACAGGGCCCCCAGCGAATCCAGACTGGAAGCTTCCCCGATGCACGTCGTACGCCGGCCACACGGCTCATGCTATACTGGCACGCTGGCCGGGGCGGCGGGGCAACAATGGAGGTCATCCCGTATGAGAAAGGAAACCGCGATGAACAGAACCGCACGCCTCATCCTCACCGGCATGCTCGCCGTCCCCGCCCTGGCCGACGGGCCGCACATCCCGCCGGGGCAGGAGGCGGCGATTGTGAAGGAACATCTTGCGGCCCCGGAACACTACGACATTTTCCACGGGAAGAAGGACCGGCTGTATCTCACGGGCGTCTGGAAACTGCGCTGGGAGTGGAATTTCCTGACCAAGGCATGGATCGAGCAGAACATGAAGAGCGGCAAGATCGGCCGGGCGCAGGGCATTGCGCTGAACGACGGGGTAACGCCGCCGTACCAGGAGATCGCGCCGCGCGCGGAACACCTGGCGCTTGAGGCGGACGTGGCCGACTGGTGGGACGTGCTGGTTCCGCACAAGTGGAACGAGACGATGCCGTACGAAGAGAACAACACGCGCACGATCTGCGACTACCCGCTCTATCGCAAGAACAACTATGCGTTCGGCGGCGTGGGGTTCTACAGGCGTACGTTCGCCGTGCCGGCGGAGAAGGCGGGCAAACGCGCGATCCTGCATTTCGACTGCGTCGAAACGCAATGCGCCGTATGGGTCAACGGCCGGCAGATGGGCGAACACCGCAACTTCCGCGAACAGGGGTCCGGCCGCGTCACCGGCGTATTTCTGGACGGGTTCGACCTGGAGATTACCGACGCGATCAAGCCGGGGCAGCCGAACGTGGTAACGGTCCGGGTCTACGACACGGGGCTGCCGTTCGTGTGGCATTACGCCGATCCCGGCGGCATCACGGGCCTGGTCTGGATCGAGTTCCTGCCCCGCCAGTTCTTCGCCGAGACGCTGATCACGGCGCCGTTCGGCGTGGGCAGGATCCAGGTGGAATGCCTGCCCGCGCCGGCCGCGGGGCGGCCGTTCCCGGACGAGGTGCGCGTACGGATTGCCCCGTGGCAATCGGCGGACTACACGTTTCCGGGCGCGGACAAGCGGACGTACGAGGGGACCGCACGGCTGTCGCCCCCGGACGAAGAAGGGCGCCGGCGCTTCGAGCTGGCCACACCGGGCATCCAGGCGTGGGACGTGGTGGAGCCGAACCTGTACGAGTTGCGCATTCTGGATACGGCGGGCGCGACGATGGCGATCGAGCGGTTCGGCGTGCGTACGTTCGCGGTGAAGGGCGACCGGTTCGTGTTGAACGGCAAGCCGGTCTATCTGTTCGGGCACTGTTCCGGCTACTTCTGCATGGCCGAGCGGGTCTCCGCGGGCAAGGACGCGCTGAACTGGAACAATGAGGCGCGCCACTGGCTGCGCATGCAGCGCGCGGCGAACTTCACCTCGCAGCGGATCCATACGGGCCCGGTCCATCGCAACGCCTACTATTTCTGCGACGAGGTCGGGCTCATGGTCCGCGACGAATGGACGCCCTCGGCGCTGAAGGCCATTCCGAAGGAAGAGGAGTCGGTGATCTACCTGGGCGATCACGACGTGTCGGCCAGTTTCACCGCCGATCAGACCGCGTTCGTGCCGGCGGTCCGGGCGAAACTGAAGCAGTGGGTCCGGTCGCACTACAACTCGCCGAGCGTGATCACGTGGAGCGGCGGCAACGAGATGTCGGCCGGCGACGCGAAGGTGCGGCTGTACGTGACGCTGCTGTACGAGTTCCTGCACAAGCACGACGGCCAGCAGCGGCCGGTGACCTCGAATTCCGGGCTGTTCTGGTTCCGGGGCGATCCGGAGCTGCTGCGCACGCCGTTGCCGGTCGACTATCTGGACTATCACAGCTATCAGGAGATCTTCCACCGCTGGATCGGGGCGGCGCGCGATTACAGGGAGAGTTACGACAAGCTGATGGCGATCTACGGCGGCAAGCCGTACCCGGTCGTGAACGGGGAATGGCTCGCGCACGGGGGCAAGACGCGGGGTCTGTGCAAGATCACGCCGGACATCTTCGACGCGCGCGGCGAGCCGTCGCTGGACGGCTATCTCCAGCTGCTCGCCGACCTCAAGGCCCGCCGCAAGCCGTACAACTATCCGCGCACGGCCTGGGAGTATCTGGGCCGGATCGCCGCGGGCGGCATTCGGATTGCGGCTTCCTATCAGGCCGACGCCGACGCGCGGGCCCGCTATCATCACCAGTTGTTGGAAGTATTCCGGCGCGACTGCCCGCGGCAGGTCGGCTATTCGGCCTTCGCGATGGAGCCGGACATGTGGGAGAAGGTGGATCCGGAAAGGAAGCGCGTACGCTACGAATACGGCTCGCCGGAATTCGAGGCGTTCCGCATGGCGCAGCAGCCGCTGATCGCGATTCCCGATTTCTGGGCCAGACACGTGCTGGCCGAGGACGGTCTCGAGTTCAAGGCGCACGTCATCAACTGGTCGCGCGAAGCGTATCGCGACGGCCGGCTTGCGGTACGCATCGCGCGAAACGGCGGCGCGCCGATCGCGGAACAGACCGTCGGGCTCGACCCGCTTGCGATCGGGGACCGGCGCGTGGTGCCGCTCTCGCTGGCGATCGCCGGGAGCGCTCAGCCGGGCGCCTACGAGGTCACGCTGGACCTGCTCGCGAACGGGCGGGTCGCGAGCCGCAACGTGCACCCCGTGCTCGTCCGGCGCCGGGCGGAATTCCCGGCGCTGCGCACGGCGAAACGGGCGGCGCTGTATGAGGTGCCGGACGGCCCGGACACGGTTGCCGGGCTTGCGGCGGCGGCGGGGTTGCCGCTGAAGCGGCTGGACGCGTTGCGGGACCTGGCCGGGCTCGACGTGCTCCTGCTCGGACGCGACAGTCTGGATGCCGAAGTCTCGCGCGCCGCGCGCGGGCTGCGCGCGTTCGTCGAGCGGGGCGGCACGCTGCTCGTGTTCGAGCAGAAGACGGCCGCCCAGCTGCCCTGGGCGCCGGTGCTGCGCTACGAGCGGTGCGGCAACGTGCCGAACGCCGACCCGATCGTCACGCGCCACCCCGTCTTTCGGGGGCTGGCCCCGCCCGACTTCGAGGACTGGGGCGCCGAACACACGGTCTACAACACGCTGATCCATCCGACCGGCAAGAACCTGCTGGCCGGCGGCGCGAATTCGCATACGGGCTTCTGGGAATTCTGCCCGGAATCCGAGTTCGGCATGACCGTCGCCGAATTCCGGCTCGGCAAAGGGCGCTGCCTGCTCAGCCAGCTCAAGGTCACCGAATGCTACCGCCAGGACAGCGCCGCGCTCGCGTTCGGCTACAACCTGCTGGACGACGCGCTGACCGACGCCTCGCGCGCCGCCGCCGTGCCGCCGCTGGCCGGCGACGACGGCCGGGTTTCGGACCAGCCGATTCTCAGCCGCGAGGATCTCAACTTCGTCTGGCTCGGCAAGCAGGCGAACCGGGAGATCGCCGATCCGGACAGCCAGGGCTGGATGGGCCTGCGCGAAGGGCTCGACGACCTGCCGCGCGGGTACCGCCTGTTCGGCGGCGTCTTCTTCCGCATTCTGAAGCCGGACAAAAAGCTGCGTCACACCGCACTCGTCCTCGGCCGCACGCCCAAGCAGCCACAGACGTTCCCCGCGGCGATCACGGGCATCTGGGTCGGCCAGCCGCTCAAGAAGCTGTTCTTCCTGCACACGGCCGCGTGGGTCAGCGCGGAGGAAGACGACGAACTCTGCCGCTACGTGGTGCACTACCAGGACAAGAGCAAAGCGGAGTTCCCGATCCGGAACCGGAAGGAGATCGCCGATTGGTACCTGCCGAAAGATCTGGAGAACGCGCGGGTCCCCTGGCGTTCCGCCAAGGGCAAAGGCGTGTATCTGACCGCCTGGGACAATCCGCACCCGGCCAAGAAGATAGACGCGATCGACGTCAAGGGCTCGGACAAGGGGTTCGTCGGGATCGTGGGGATCTCGGGGTTGAAGGGGGAGTGAGGCGGGCGCGCCCGCGACGCGATGGGGGCCGCGGGCCTGGGCGCGGGTTGGGACATCTCTCTCCCTTTATCGCAAGCTTTGTCGCAGACCACAGGCAGCCCCATGCGCCACGGACACGGCGCGTCATCGTGTCACCCGGTCACCGAGTCGCCCCCTCGCCTGACGTTCGACCGAACCTCTGCACGGCCCTCCAAAGGAAGCGACCCCAAGCCGACTGCCCCTTTTTCCTGAAATCCCGGTGCTCGCCGGGCATTTACGGGTAGGGAAGTCGGAATCCCGCGCGGTCCAATCGTGATTGACAGGCCGGCTCGATCTCGCCGAGAATGAAACGCGGCCCGTACGGGCCGGAAACAGGAAAGGGAGCCCACCATGCCCGCACACAGCCCATCGCCCATCACACGCCGGACGTTCCTGAAATCCGCCGCCGCCGGAGCGGCCGCCGCCGCGTGGCCCGGCCCGCTGCTGGCGGCAGGCGGGGCGTCCGGCAAGCGGCCGGACATCCTGTTCATTGCGGTGGAGGACACCAGTCCGCACCGGTTCGGCTGCTGGGGCAACCCGATTTGCAAGACGCCGGCTATCGACGGGCTCGCGGCGCGCGGGCTGCGTTTCGACAACGCGCACGCGATGACGGCGGTCTGCAACCCGTCCCGCACGGCGCTGCTCACCTGCCTGCGGCCGGACACGACGAAGGTCTACGGCAACACGCACGACTGGCGCACGATGGTGCCGCAGGCCCAGAGCATGCCCGAGCAACTCAAGCGGCACGGCTACGAGACGGTCCGGATCGGCAAGATCTTCCACCATTCCTTTGAGCACGATGCGAGTTGGACGCGGGTCATCAAGGAGTGGGACAGCATGCCCAAGCCGCCGCCCGCCCGCAAGGCCCTGGGGCCGGACGCGGGCTACTCGGCCGGCAAGGTGCGGCAACTGCTCAAGCAGGGCAAGCGCGAGGAAGCCGACGCGTACAAGGAGCAGTTCCAAGGCGCCTTCGGCAGCCCGTTCAGCTGGGGGCCGACAGGCCGCGACGACCTGGAGGAACCCGACGGCATGCTGGCCACTCACGCCGTGCGGGTGCTGGGCACGCCGCGCGAAAAGCCGCTGTTCCTCGCGCTCGGGTTCCATGCCCCGCACCTGTCCTGGCGCGCGCCGGACAAGTACTTCGCGATGTACCCGCCGGAAAAAATGGAGCTGCCGAAGATCGACCCCAACGCGCGGCCAAGCCGCGATCACAGACTGCTGACGGAGGCAACCTGGCGCGAGGCGATTGCCGCGCAATACGCGTGCATCACGTTCATCGACGCGCAGATCGCCCGCGTGCTCGAGGCGCTGGAAAAGGCCGGCCGTGCGAACAACACGCTCATCGTGTTCTGGAGCGATCACGGGTTCATGCTCGGCGAGCACTACCAGTGGCGCAAGGGTCAGCTCCACGACGAATCGACGCGGGTCGCCCTGATCATGAACGCGCCCGGCGTGATCCGGCCGGGTTCCGTCTGCAAGCGGCCGGTCGAATCGATCGACATCTTCCCCACCCTCCTCGATCTGGCCGGCGTTCCGATCCCGAGCGGGATAGAAGCCGTGAGCATGAGGCCGCTGCTGCTCGATCCGGCCCGGCCCTGGAAGAGGGGCGCGATCACCTCGCACGGGAGCCGAAGATCCATTGTGACCGAACGCTTCCGTTATAACGAGGAGAAGAACGGCCGAACGGCCCTGTTCGACCATGAACGGGACCCCGTCGAAATCAACAACCTGGCCAAGGACCCGAAATATGCCGAGACGCTCGCGGAGCTCGGCAGGCTGTTGAACGGGCCGTGGCAGGACCTGCTGCCGGACGACCTTCGGCCGTCGAACCGGTAACCGGCAAGGAGATCGCACCATGACGCCACAGGCGAGCCGCCGTCCGAACATCATCCTGATCATGGCCGAGCAGCAGCGGGCCGACGCCATGCGCTGTGCGGGCTCGGACTGGATGATCACGCCGAACCTGGACAAGCTGGCGGGCGAAGGGGTGCTCTTCAGCCGCGCGTTCTGCTCGGCGGCCACCTGCGTTTCGAGCCGCGCGTCCTTCTACACGGGGCTCTACCCGCACAGTACGGGGATCTACGCGTTCCAGAATTACAACGGCGCTCAGAACTGGGCGCACCGGCTGGCCGGCGCCGGCTACCGCTGCGTGAGCATCGGCAAGATGCACTGCGGCGAGAAGGGCGCCGTGCACGGGTTCCACGAAAAAATCGCCGAGCAGGGCAACAAGTGCGGGCCGTGGTTCAAGAATCGCGACGGCAAACGCGAGAAGTGCCTGTGGTACAAGGAGCTCGAGGCCGCCGGGCTCGAGCCGCCGCTGAACCTGCACAACGAAATGCCCGACTTCTACGAGCGGCTCGGCGCCGTGGTCTGGTCGCTGCCCGACGCATGGCACCCGGACGCCTGGCTCGGCGGCAAGGCCGTCGATTGGATCGAGCAGAGCGATGTTGCGCAGCCGCTCTTCCTCCATATCGGGTTCCTGGGCCCGCACGATCTGTTCGACCCGCCGCAGACCTATATCGATATGTACGACGACAGGGCCATTCCCGCCCCGCAACTGGCCGAAGGCGAGAAGGAGGGGATGCCGAAGGCGTTGTTCCTGAACCTGGAGGCCATGAACAACTTCTCCGGCCCGTACGACCGCGGCAAGCCGGGCAGCATCACGGCGGTCCAGACCAAGCATGCGACGCCCGAACGGATCCGCACGATGCGCAAGCACTACTACGCGAACTGCACGCTGATCGACGAACAGATCGGGCGGATCCTGAAGGCACTCGAAACGAAAGGCTATCTGGCGAATTCGATCGTCATCTTCAGCTCCGATCACGGCGAGAGCATGTATGACCACGGGCTGATCTACAAAGGGCATATGTACGACACGGTCGTCAACATCCCGCTGATCATCAGACGCTCGAACGAGGGCAAACCCGGCAGGCGCCGTTCGGACCTGGTCTCGCAGCTGGACGTTGTACAGTATCTGCTCGGCGAAGCCGGCGTGGACGCCGCGGACCTGGACGGCGTCTCGCTGCGGCCGGTGCTGCACGAGGACGCGCGGCACACGCGCACGTACGTGTTCGCCGAGGAAGGAAAGAGCACTCTACGGCTTGACCCCGACCTGATCGCCATGATCCGCAGCGAAGACTGGAAGCTGATCCACTACACGGGCAATCGGACCGGCCAGCTGTTCGATCTGCGCGCGGATCCCGGCGAAACCCGGAACCTGTGGGGCAAGCCGGCCGCGCGCGAGGCGCAGGCGCACCTGACGGCCGAGTTGCTCGACTGGCTTTATGCGAACCTGTACAAGCACCGGGATCTGTTCGCGGAGCACCGGTGAACGGGAGCGCCCCACATGCGGGAATACATCGCTCAGCTCAACGACGCCGGCGGCGTAACGGATAAAGTCGAGCGCCGGCGTGCGCATCGGTTCGGACTGTTGCACGCCGAAGTGGACATCCTGGTCCTCAACCATCAGGGGTTGCTTCTGCAGCAGCGGAAAGATACGGGCAAATGGTGTCACTTCGCCGGGCACGTGGCGTACGGCGAGTCGCCCAGGCAGGCCGCGGTCCGGGAATTCCGGGAGGAGGCGTCCTATCCGTTGCCGGCGCGGCATCTGCGCCGCGTGGGTTCGTACCGGCGCTGCATCACGCGGGGCTCGACGACGAACAACCGAATCACAACGGTCTTCCTCACGCTGCTCCCGATTCCCGTCGCCGACCTGACGCCGCAGCCGTCGGAAGTGCTGCGCATCGCCTATTTCAGCTGCGCCGCCGTCCGGAGGCTGATCCGGGACAAGCGTGATCTCATGGCCGTCACGGCGTTCCTGCTTCAAACGGTGCCGGTCCGTCTGTTGGATTGCGTTCCCAATTCCACACTCGCCGCGCGGCACGAATAGGCCCCCCGCCTGCCCCCGTCGCGGCAGACGGAGGGGATGAGAGATTGCCGGGGGTCTAGACTGTTGCACGGCCGTCTTCTTGCCCGCGAAAGAGCGCGAAAAGGGCGCGAAACAACTGTGGCTTGCGAGTGCGCTGGTGGTGTGTGACGAGTTGTTGCGGGAATCGAAAGGCAGCCGCCACGCTGCGTGGCGGCTGCGCCGATTCCCGCAACGACGCCTTCCCGACCGGACAAGAAAGGCGTGCGCGGCAACTTTGAGTTGTTTGCGCCGGGTACAATCCGGAAACGAGGCCGACGAGGACGGCGCAAACAGTTCAAAGTTGCTGCCCGGTCGTGCAATGAGGCGCGTGCCGCGTAAGACCTTTTCGCGCTTCTTTTCGCGCCTTTCGCGGGCAAGAAGGAGGGATGTGCAACGGTCAGCGTGGCGGCTGCGCCGATTCTCTCTATCCGCCACGGACGGGCAGCGGCCTACCGGGCGAGCCGTCCCGGAGGCGGCCGCATGCATCCTACTCCGTGCCGGACTTGAGCCTGACGCGCCAGACGGACACGCGGCGTTCGGCGGCCGCGGCGCGGGCCGAGCCGGCGCCGCAGAAGACCACACCGTCCTGGAACGTGGCCATCATGTTCGGGTTCAGCGAGAACCGCCCGTCCGATAGGGGGCCGGTACCCGCCGCCGTGCCGTCCGACCCCCACAGCCCGTTGTCGTAGAGGAACACGATACGGTCTTGGCAGGCCCCGAACGGGCCGAGCCCGCGCGCGGCGGCGTCGTTACCGAGCGGCAGAAGCCGGACCGTTCCCTCGGCGGTGCCGTCCGTCACGTGCAGGCCCGCCCCCTTCACGTTGAGGTACAGCCTGCCCGGCGTGAGGCACGCGTTCAGCACCGTGAGCCCGCGCCGCCCCTCGGCAAGAGGCCGAACCATGACTGTCCCCTCAGCCGTGCCGTCCGTGCGCCAGAGCTGTTCGCCGTGCCGGCCGTCGTCGGCGAGGAAGAGCCAATAGCGGCCCACGTGCCGGAACTCGGCCGGGCGACTCCCTTGCGCCCCCGCGCGGATATCCTTCAGAAGTTGCGTGCCCTCCGGCGTACCGTCCGTCCGCCACAGTTCCCGGCCGTGCTCCCCGTCACTGGCCGTAAAGAGGAGATGTCTGCCGTCGACGTCGAGGAAAGTCTCCGGCGAGCTCGTGACTTCGGACAAGGTATGAATCTGGAGCTGAGCCAGCTCTTCGGCGTCGGGCGCGTCCAGCACATGCAGCCTGGCGGCCGCGACGTACAGCCGGCCGCCGAATACGTCCATCGCGGTGATCGGCCCCATGAGCGTATCGAGCCGTTCCGTACCCGCCGCCGTGCCGTCGGAGCGCCAGACGCGGCGCGCGGCGGCGACGAAGAGCATCCCGCGGAAATCGACCATGTGGACGACTCCGCCATCGTCGCGCAGGTGCAGATCCTTGACGCGTTCGGTGCTGTCGGCATCCCCGCGCGTGCGCCAGATCACGGAGCCGTCGGTGAAATACAGCGTATCGCCCGCGATTTCGTGGCAGGTCACCTGCTCGACATCATGCGGGAACCGGTCGAGATCCCTGAGCCGGACGGTCCCGTCGGCCGTGCCATCACTGCGCCAGAGGTCGAGCCCATCGCTCTCGCGGCGGCCGGCCAGGAAGAAGAGCGCGCCCTTGAACGCCATGAGCCCGGTGATGCGGGCGTCGCCCCGGCCGCGGTTGATGTCCTTCACACGGACCGGCTCATTCGTCGCACCCTGCAACACCCAAAGCTCCTCGCCGTGCGAGCGGTCGCGCGCCACGAACCACACGCGGCCCAGCAGATTGGTCACCAGCGAGCATTCCCGAAAAGCAGCCAGTTCCTCCGGCTCGGCCCAGCCGGTGTCGTTTGCCATGCCCTCCTCCGCCCGCGCCGACCAGCCGGCAGGCAACAGGCAGAGCACGCCGAGGACGAGCCGCGCTCGAACCGCCATGGCAGACGTTTTTTTCGACGGCACCGGAATCGGGCGTTTTCCTTTCCCGGCCCGGCGCTAGTCCGCCGGGGCCGTTTCGCTCTTCTTCGGGCAGGAGCAGGCGCCCTTCTCCCCGCTCTGTTCACAGCAGCAGGCCGACTTCCCGCCGCACGTGCACGCCGCCTCCTTCGCGCAGCCCTTCTTCGCCATCGGGCACACGCACCCGGCCAAACCCAGCGGCAGCGTGAGCAACAACGCCAGACACACAATCCTCTTCATCCTCATTCTCCTTTCTCCTCAATCACGGCGCCGCGCGCGGATCCCGTTGCCGCGCATGGTTACTGGGCGTACCGAACGTGAGCCGCTGGTCCTTCGCCAATTTCATCGGGAGGCGGTTGTGAAGCCAGCCGCCCGGAGACAGACCGTCAGGGAAATCGTGAACGAGCATGCCGGCCTGGTTGATCTTCAACTGCCGGGCAATCGTGGCGTCGGGCCGCGCGACGAAGCTGGCCCAGTGCGAGTACGGGCGCGAGGAATTGTTCGCCACCGCCCACATCCGATTGTCGGCGCAACGGGTCGGGACCTGCCGCACATTCAGCACATCGAGGCAGTTCTTGCCCTTGTCGCCGGCGTTGTAGAACGAATGCAGCATCAACTTGACCCCGAGTTCGCGATAGGCGGCGTAGATCTGAGGAAAGCAAATATCGTAGCAGATGGCAAAGCCCACCTTGACCCCGCGGATCGGCAAGACAACGAAACGGCACCCCGCCGAATACCGCTTCTGCTCGGGCGGCGTGCACATGCGCTTGTCGTAGCGGTCCACGATTCGGCCGCGCGGATCGATGATGTAGAGGCAGTTGGTCGGCTTGATTCGCCAAGCCAGAAAATGGGTTGAACCCAGCACGAGCCAGAGCCGCAACTGCCGGGCCAACCGGCGCAGGCGCGCGGTCTCCTCGCGCAGGCGCGCCCAGTCATACCCGTCGAAGGACGGGAAATCATGACGCGCATAGCCGGAAAGACACGTCTCGGATGTGTGCAGCAGATGCGCACCGGCCTCGGCCGCCTTCTGCATGTAGCGGCGTACATAGCGCGCGTTCCGCCCGATATCGCCCGTCACCGGAAACTGACAACTCGCCACCCGCAGCTTCCGCATGCAATCCCCCCTTACCCGCAACGACTCTGTCGAAAAGTTGCTCGAAAACTTACTCGGAGACCCGCATTATGCGAGCTGTTCCCTGCGACGTCAACGGGCTTCGTGTCCGTACCAGTTCCCAGTTTCAAGTTCCCAGTTTCAAGTTTCAAGTTTCCAGTTTCCAGTTTCCAGTTTCCAGTTTCAAGTCTCCAGTTTCAAGTTTCCAGTTTCCAGTTTCCGGGCGCCGGAGGCGCCGCCGCCCTCAACCTTGCCAAACGCGGGCTGCCGATGCCATACTTGCGGTTTGACGGTCATGAAATACGGCGCGCACATCTACGTGTGGGTAGACACCTTCGGGGATGCCGAACTGGCCTGCGTGCTGGACAGAGCCGCCGCGTTGAACCTGTCATTTGTCGAGATACCCGTCGGCGATGACAGCCGGTTCGATCCGCGGCGGCTGGGCGCGCACGCTGCCGAACGGGGCCTGGAACTGGTGCTCAGTCCGGGCGGGCTGTGGCCGATGGACTGCGACCTATCGCTGGGCGACGCCGGGCGGCGCCGGACCGCGGTCGCGTGGCACAGCCGCATGCTCGATCTGTGCGGCGAATGCGGGGCCGTCGCCTACACGGGCGCCCTGTACGGACACCCGGGCCGAATCGCGGACGAACGGCCCGGCCCGGCGGAACGGGAACGGATCGCACGGGGCCTTCACGCTCTGGCCGAGCACGCGCGAGCGCGGGGCGCGAAGCTGGTGCTCGAACCGATGAGCCACTTCCGCACGCACGTGGTCAATACGCCTGAACAGGCGAACGCGCTGTTGAAGCTCGCCGACCACCCGAACCTGTTCGTCCTGTTCGACACCTACCACGCCTGCACGGAAATCCGGTCTTACTCCACCGCGCTGAGCGCGCTCATGCCGCGGCTGTGGGGCATTCACGCCTGCGAGAACCACCGCGGCGCGCCGGGTACCGGGCACCTGCCGTGGGGCGAGATCGCCCGCACGCTGTCGGAAGCCGGATGGGACGGGTGGATCGGGCTGGAAAGCTACAATACGGGGCTGCGCAACGGCGCGTTCGCCTGGTCGCGCGGGCTGCTGCACGACGTGTGCCCCGACGGCGACGCGTTCGTCAGGAAGGGGTTGGCGTTCTTGAGGAGGCAGTTTCGGGAATGCTCCCGTTCGGTGACGGGAATGATTGATATGTGACTCGTCGTCCGGTCTCGTCGCCGTTATCGTAATCCGGTCTTTGTTTCGTCGCCGAGGGCTTGGGGCCTCGGTCGACAAGAACGGCGACGAGAACGGTTGACGAGCAGACGAGCCCACGATCGGCACGAGCACACCGCATTGGAGGCACGGACCAACCGCCGAATGTTCGAAGCACCTGCGGGCGGAACTCCGTGCCGATGGAGGGAACGGGCGCAAGGCCAAGCGGCTGAGGACGATCAGATGAGTCATTCCGAGCGGGTCGTGTTGGCCGCGACGGCAGATCTGCGTCGACGGAAGCATCGACCAAGATGACGACAACGGCCACGACAGAGATCGGAAGAGAGGTCCGAACGCAGCGGTCGAGGCGACGTCGCCGTATCGGCGTTCGGGCGGACTTGGAGGCCACGCATGAACAACTACAGACTCTTCTGGGGCGACACGCATCACAACACCTATCAGTTCGGACCGCAAGACCCGGCGATGGACGTGATCTGCCGCGAGGCGACGGAGTATCTGGACTTCTACGCATCGGCCTACTACACCGGCACGACCGGCGCGTTCAAACCGGGCGGCCACCCGGCCGAGGTGGAAGGCAAGCAGGAACTGATCGTGGAAGCCTGCAAGGCCGACGCGCGCCTGCAGCGCGAATGGGGGGAGATGCAGGACGCGATGCGGGCACACAACCGGCCGGGCTCGTTCGTGACATTTCCCGGTTACGAATGGCAGGGCAACGGCGCGTGGGGCGATCACAACGTATTCTACAAGCAGGAGGGCCTGCCCGTCTACGCGGTGCGCACGATCGAGGAGTTGTACGCGTGCCTGCGCGGCAAGGAGGCGATCGCCATTCCGCACCACACGGGCTACCGCCCGGGCTGCCGTGCGCCGGACTGGTCGCGATGTGATGAAACGCTCAGCCCGTTCACCGAGCTGTTCTCCAAGCACGGCTGTTCGGAGACGGACGAGGAATGGATCGGGCTGCGCCACAACTCGCACATGGGGCCCGGCGCGGGCGGGAGCACCTATGCGGACGCGTTGGAGCGGGGGCTGCACATCGGGTGCATCGCCTCGACCGACAACTGGAGCAACACACCGGCCCAGTACGGAGGCGGCATGATGGCGTGCTGGGCAACGGAATTGAGCCGCGACGGCCTGTGGGACGCGTTCCTGGCCAGGCGCGTGTACGGAGTGACGGGCGATCGGATCGAGCTGGCCTTCACGGTGAACGGGGCGCCGATGGGCAGCCGGCTTGGCCCGGCGCCGAAACGCGCGATCCGGGTGGCGGTCCGCGGCGCCGACGCGCTGGACCGCATCGAGATCCTGCGCAACAACCGCGTGATCCACACCCATTGCCATCAGGGCACCTGGGGCTGGCCCGCCGCGGGCACGCGCGCGCGATTCAAGCTGCGCGTGGAATGCGGGTGGGGGCCGCGCCCGAACGAACTGCCGTTGCCGGACAGACGGTGGGACGGGGAGTTCGCGCTCGCGGACGGCCGGTTCCTGAGTTGGCAGCCGTGCTGGGTCATGCGCGGCCAGCACGCGCCGCGCCTGAACGGCGGGAAAGCCGCCTTCACGCTGACCAGTTCGCGCGCGCAGGTTCTGGCGCCGGCCCAGAACGGCAACGTCTTCGAGTTCGAAGCCGCGCCCGAAACCCACCTGCGGCTGGCCCTGAACGGGCTCGCCGAGGACGGGCCCGTGCGCGCGTTCGGAGAACGCAGCCGAATCCTGTGGTACAGGGACGAATGCGTCCGGCTGCTCGCCGAGACATGCGGACTGGTCCGCGCCGAATGCGAACGGGACGACCCCTTCTACCACATGGCCTACAAAGCCAAGCTGCACCGGCTGATCCCCGAGGCCGGCTACAGCGCGGAGCTGGAACTCGAAGACGACGAGCCGCTCTCGCGCGAGGCTCACTACCGCGTGCGGGTCGAACAACGCAACGGCCAGCGCGCGTGGTCCAGCCCCGTGTGGGTCAAGGCGCAGTGAAAGCACGCGAGTGTGTGCCGAATTCCGCGAGGCAAGGAGTGGTACGTTCGTCGCCGAGGCCCTGGGCCGACCCGAGGCGGAATTGCCCGCGAAATGTCGCGCAAGAGGCGCGAGAAGGGAAAGCGAAGAACTGCGGGGCGGTGTCGGCTACGCTCGCCTTGCGTGGAGTTGTTGCGGGAATCGAAAGGATTGCCACGGGGCGGCGTGGTCACCGGCATGACCGGGAGGTCGGCCCCGTGGCAATCCTCGATTCCCGCAACGAGCGCCTTCCCTTCAGAGGGGGAAAGAATGCGGAGGCAGCAACTTTGAGTTGAACGCCCGAGACTCGCTCCGCTTCAGCGCCCTTCGCCCAGCACCGAATCCAGAAACGGTTGCACGACGCGGATGAAGGCGTCGAAGTCGTTGTAGCGAATGCAGTGGCCGGCAGCGGGAAAGTTGACGACACGTCCATCCTGCCACAGGCCGGCCAGTCGTTCGGCGGTCTCGGGCGTGACGATGGCGCCCTTTGCCGGGTCGCCGGTCAGCAGCAGGATCGGGCACCGGATCCGCCCGATCAGGTCGAACCAGTCCGGCTGCCCTGCCGGATGCCATTTGGCGACATGCGGGCTGACCTCCATCTTGCTCTCGGCCCAATGCCTGATTTCCTCTTCGTCCATACGGGGATGGTTCCGGGCACAGTTCGCCATCAACTCGCTCACGGGCACCGACTTGCGGTCCGCGATCGCCCTGGCACGCTGCTCGGCCCGGTCTGTCGCAGGCGCCGTCTGCGTTTGGGCGGCTCGCACCGGCGGGTCCTCGAGCACGAGGCAGGCGACCGACTCCGGGTTTTGCGCCGCCACGACGATCCCGATACCCGCTCCCATCGAATGCCCGACGAAGGCGGGCCGGCCCAGCGCCAGCCCCTGAATCAGCCCGGCGAAATCGGCGCCGTGAACGGCCGGGCCGTACCCGTCGGCCGGCGCCTCCGATTGCCCGTGCCCGCGCGCGTCGACCATCACGCAGTCGTAAGTCGACTCCAACGCCCGCGCCGTGCGGCACCAGCACAAGCCCTTATCCGTGATGCCGTGCGCCAGCACCACGGGCGGCCCGTCACCGCCGGTGCGATGGTAATGCAGTCTCACGCCATTGGCGACGATGTCCCCCTGCAGCCATGTCATCTGTCCCGCTCCTTTCGCCAATACATCCACCCTTCCACTCTTCCATTTCCCCTACTCCGCCAGGGCCGCCCAGAACGCCTCACGCTCCACGGGCGGGTCGAGCAGTTGCCACTCCGGCTCATACGGCAGATGCCGCAGGACGAACTGCGCGGGGTCGGTGAAGAAGAAGAAGTTGCGGTCATGCGAGCCGTCCCACCGCGCGCTGGTCTGCCAGGACGGGTCCACGAGGTACCAGCGCCCATCGGCGGCCACGGCGTTCCAGACGTGGACGTAGTCGCTCCGCGGGATGGTCTGGTCGTAAAGCGTCATCACGCCGAAGCCGCCTATCCGCGTTCCTTTCAGCCCGGTCAACTCGATCAACTCGGCGAACAGTTGAGAGAAGCCCTCGCAGACGGCCTTGCGCGTCGCGAAAACCGTGGCGGCCGACTGGTTTGCACGCGTAATGGTGCCCGCCTCAATCCCGGCCAGGTCCGTCTCGATATTGTCGCGCACCCACCTGTACACGGCGTACGCCTTCTCAGCGTCATGGCGTGCGCCGGTGGCCAGGTACTGGGCCAACGCCGCCATGGACGTTTGGGCCGGGGCCGGGGTCTGCGCCACCGCGCGGTCGATCGCGGCAAAATCGATCGTGGCCCGCGCCTCCTGCGGGATGCCGGCGGCCGGCGGCGGCCCATCCGGGTCCAGTTCGCAGCCGGTCCCCAGCGCCATGGCGACGAGGAGGCCAAGCAGCGTCTTGAGCGGGAGCAGCGCGGACACATGGAAGACGGGAAGACTGGACGGCCGGCCTGCTTGCGCGTCCCGTTCCTTCCTGGCGCCATTCGTGCATCCGGCCATTCCGACGGTCCTCCGTCTTTCCGTTCAGCCCACAGCAGCCGTTCCCGCGTGAGCGGAGAACGAACAGAGAAGCGGACAAGGATAGCCGTCGGCGAACCGGCTTGGCGAGAGGAAAAGCTTGAGCCGCACGCGCTCAAGGGCAGAGTGGACGCCGTGTCCCTCAGGCCTCCGCTCCGAAAGCAGGTGCCGACGGCCCGACGGCAGCCGCCCGGCGCTACGCCGGATATCAGGGGTACAAGACTCTGTCGTAAGCGACGCTTGCCCGACAACTTGTCCGCCATAGCTCGTAGAGCGACGGCGGAAGCCCTGCGCGAAGGCGGGCTGCGCCCGCCGAAGCCCTGCGCGAAGGCGGGCTGCGCCCGCCGAAGCCCTGCGCGAAGGCGGG
>JAFGHX010000152.1 GCA_016929905.1 Kiritimatiellia bacterium | reverse complement strand
GGGAGGGAGAGGATTCCAACGGATTGATGGACGGCAGCGGATGGGAGGGAGAGGATTCCAACGGATTGATGGACGGCAGCGGATGGGAGGGAGAGAATGCCGGCGGATGGGAGGCGGGCGTGCGGGCTGAAAAGGCAGTTGCAGCGTCATTTGCAGCAGTGTAACATGCGGGCAGATCAGCGGAAGTGAGGGCCGGCATGTCGAGCGCCACGGGGACACGATTCAGAGTAACGACGTTTGGCGAGTCGCACGGCCGCGCGGTGGGTGCGGTGGTGGACGGTTGTCCCGCGCGGCTCGCGTTGCGCGAGGCCGACATTCAGGCGCAGTTGGACCGGCGCCGGCCGGGCGGCACGGCGTTGGGCAGCGCGCGCAGGGAGGAGGACCGAGTGGTCCTTCTTTCCGGAGTGGAAGACGGCCTCACGCTCGGCGGGCCGATTGCGCTGATGATCGAGAACCGGGATCAGCGCCCGGGCGACTACCGCGACTGGCGAAACGTGCCTCGCCCGTCCCATGCGGACTTCACCTACCAGGCCAAGTATGGGATCCGCGCCGCGAGCGGCGGCGGCCGTGCCAGTGCGCGCGAGACCGTGGGGCGCGTGGCGGCGGGCGCCATAGCCGAGACGTTCTTGGCCGAACGCCATGGTATTGAAATCGTGGCCTGGGTGGCGGCTGTCGGGCCTGTCGAGGCGCCGGATTTAACGCAGGCGAATGTCACGCGGAGCTTGGTGGACGAACGGCCCGTGCGTTGCCCGGACGCGGACGCCGCCGCGCGCATGACGGCCGCCGTGGAGGCCGCTCGGGCGGAGGGCGACTCGCTGGGCGGGATCGTGACCGCCGTCTGCCGTCATGTGCCTGCCGGCTGGGGCGAACCGGTGTTTGGGAAGATGGAAGCCTGCCTGGCGGCCGCCATGCTTTCGATCCCCGCGGCCAAGGGGTTCGAGCTGGGGTCCGGTTTCCAGGGGGCGCGGATGCGTGGTTCGGAGCACAACGATGCGTTCGTGGCCAAGGGCGATACGCTTGGCACGGCGACCAACCGCAGCGGCGGTGTGCAGGGCGGGATCACCAACGGTGAACCCATCGTGTTCAGAGTCGCGTTCAAACCGACGGCGACGATTTCGCGCGAACAGCGTACCGTTGACTTCGACGGCAAGCCCGTCGTCTTGAAAGCGGGCGGCAGGCATGACCCCTGCGTGTTGCCGCGCGCCGTACCGGTGGTCGAGGGCATGGCGGCGATTGTTCTGGCCGACGCCGCTCTTCTCGCCGGGGAACCGATGGGCCGTGATTTCGGTGCAAGATGATGTTTTCTTTGTCTGACTCTTTGTCCAACTCTTCGTCCAGACTCCTCCTCCAAAGGTTCGACCGTCGAGTTCGGCCCGCCCGGTCGGGGGCGTAGGCTCCAGTGATGAAGACTCCCGGCACATTCGAAATTCTGAACACGGCCCGCGGTTGTCCCGCGAGGCGGGGGCGCCTGTGGACGGCGCACGGCCCCGTGGAGACCCCGGTGTTCATGCCGGTCGGCACGCAGGGCACCGTCAAGGCGATGTCTCCCGCCGAGCTGGACGAACTCGGCGCCCGGATTGTGCTGGGGAACACCTACCACCTCAACGTGCGGCCCGGTATCGAGATTATCGAGACGTGCGGAGGGCTGCACCGGTTCATGGGTTGGCCGCATGCCGTGCTCACCGACAGCGGCGGCTATCAGGTCTTCAGCCTGGCCAGGCTGCGGCGGATCACCGAAGAGGGGGTTACGTTCCATTCGCATCTGGACGGCACGCTGACCTTCCTGGGCCCCGTCGAGGCCATGGCGATTCAGCGCCGGCTCGGCGCCGACATCGCGATGGCGTTCGACGAGTGCGCGCCGTACCCGTGCGAGCGAGAATACGCTTGCCAAGCCGTACGCCGCACCCTATCATGGGCGGCTCTAAGTGCCGAACAGCCGTGCGCCGAAGGGCAGCTCCGGTTCGGCATCGTGCAGGGAAGCCTCTACCCCGATCTCCGCGAACGGTGTGGCCTGGAGTTGGCCAGGATGGGGTTCGAGGGGCACGCCATCGGGGGCGTGAGCGTCGGTGAACCGGAAGATCTGTTGCTGGGCGCGGCGCGCGTGAGCGCCGCCGCCCTGCCGCCGGAGAAACCCCGCTATCTGATGGGCGTCGGCGCCATGCGTCAGATCGTGGAAGCCGTGGCCGCCGGGATCGACATGTTCGACTGCGTGATGCCGACCCGTTTCGCCCGCAACGGCACGGCATTCACCCGGCATGGCCGCTACCCGGTCAAGGCCGGCGAGTACAAGGAGGATACGCGCCCCGTCGAAGAAGGGTGCGGCTGCTATGCGTGCACCCATTTCTCGCGGGCCTACATCAGGCATCTGGTGAATGCGAATGAAATACTCGGCATCAGGCTGCTGACGCTTCATAACCTTCACCGTTACATGGAATTCATGCGCGAAATCCGGGCCAGCCTCGAGCAAGGCTCCTTCGACGCGTGGCGAACAACATACATGCAGCAGAGGAACCAAGAATCATGACCCTTGCGAAATCGATTCCCATGTTTGTCGTTCTGGGGCAGGCCGGAGCCGAGGGGAGTCCCGGCGGCATGTTCACGTTTGTCATGCTGGGCATCATGGTCGCCCTGTTCTACTTCATGCTGATCCGCCCGCAGCAACGCAAGGAGAAGGAACGCCGGGCTCTGATCGAGAGCGTCAAGACCGGCGATCGCGTCGTCTTCGGCGGCGGGTTGCTTGGCACCATCACCAATGTGAAGGACAAGGCGTTTGTCGTTCGGGTGGCCGACAATGTCAAGATCGAGGTGCTGCGCAGCAGCGTGACGCGTGTCATCGGCAAAGACGAGAAACCGGAATAGACAAAGGATACTCTTCCCATGGATACCAGAAGGCTTGTGGTCTGCTTGATTACGTTTTGTGCCGTCGTTGCTTCCGTGTTCCTCGTCGTTCCGGTCGATCAGAAGGTCCGGTTGGGCCTCGATTTGAGGGGCGGCGCCAGCTTCGTGCTGGAAGTCGATACGTCCGGGATGGGGAAGGAAGAAGCGGCAGACGCGCAGGAACGCGCCGTAACCGTTATTCGGAACCGGATCGACCAGACCGGCGTCCGAGAACCGATCGTCTACGCCGAGGCGCAGAGCCGGATTGTCGTCCAGTTGCCCGGCTTGCCGGACGAGCAGCGCAAGATCGTGGAACAGAACCTGAACCAGGTCGGCGTGCTGCAATTCCGCATGGTCCACGAGGACCAGGACAAGATGGCCGAACGGCTCTGGGCGGCCGAAATCGCGCCGAAAGGGTACACGATCGAAACCGATCCTCTCTCTCAGGGGACGCGGCACTACTATGAGCGCAAGCCGGACGCGCCGGCGCAGTTCCGCATGGATCCCGAGCTTGCCAAGGCGCTCAAGCAGAACGACCTGGCGCCACCCCTGTACGAGTTCATGCTCATGCCGGAGCGGGGTACCGGGAAGGAGCGGTATCGGCCCTATTGGGTGAAGAAGACGGTCGAACTCTCCGGCGAAAACCTGAAGACCGCCGGGCTCAGTTTCGGGGGCCTGGTGCAGGACCCCGTCGTGACCCTTGAATTCGACGCGAAGGGGGCAAAACGGTTCGGTGCCATCACGTCCGCCCACGCGCCGGGCGGGCACAAGAATGAGGAGCGGCTCCCGGACGGCGTGAACTATCCGCACCACTATCTGGCCATTGTGCTGGACGGCACGCTCGCTTCGGCGCCGTGGATCAAGACCGCGATTCACGATGGGAAGGCCATCATCGAAGGGAACTTCTCGCTCGAGGAGGCCGAGGCGCTCAGAATCGTGCTGCGCGCGGGCGCGCTGCCCGCGCCGGTCAGGCTGCTCGAGAAGCACGAGGTCAGCGCGTCGCTGGGCCCGGCCCTGATTCGAAGCGCACTCCGGAGTTTTGTCGTGGCCGGCGCCATCGTATTCGTGTTTATGGCGATCTGGTACAGGCTCAGCGGGTTGATTGCCATCGTGGCGCTCGTGCTGCTGATCCTCACCTTCCCGTTCGGGATGGTGCTTGTCTCCAACGTGCTCGCCATCCCGTTCGGCGGCACGGGCACGGGCGCCGTGGTCCGGGGCGGGTGGGCGATGTTGCCCGTGCTGACGTTGCCGAGCATCGCGGGTATCGTGCTGACGCTGGGTATGGCCGTCGACGGGAACGTGCTCATTTTCGAACGGCTTCGCGAGGATTACGAAGAGTCGAAAGGGACGTCGTTCCGATCCTTCGGCACATCCGTAGCGGAAGCATACAAGGGCGCATTCCTGACCATTGTCGACGCCAATCTCACCACGCTGATTGCCGCCGTGATCCTCTATTGGCAGGGCAGCGGCCCGCTGCGAGGATTTGCCATCGCCCTCGGCGCCGGAATAGTCGTCAGCATGTTCACGATCCTGTGGGTGACCCGGGTCCTTTACGATTTCCTGGCTGAATCGCCGCTCTTCCGCCGGCAGCGGGAAGCCGGCCAGATGCAGATGATGGGGCGGGGCTGGCAGGTGACGAACTGGGACTTCCTGGGCAAGAGGCGGCTGATGGGGGTCGTGTCCGTCTTGGTGATTGTCGTGAGCCTGGCTCTCGTCGTGGTGAAGGGAAAGAAGAATCTCGCCAGCGTTCTGGGCGTCGATTTCCTGGGCGGGTCCGCCGTGACGTTCTCCGCCAGCGATGGGCCGGGCGTGGGCGAGATCACCGCCGCGCTGGAGGCGGCAGGGCTGCAGCAGCCGCTGGTCCAGTATCAGACCGACCTCGACACCGGCAAGCGTTTTCTGGAGGTCAGGACGGAATTCGACAAGCAGGATATCGCGGTGAAGGAGCTGCAGGCCAAGTTCCCGAATGCCGGGTTCACGGTCGTCAGAGAGGACCGTGTGGGGTCGCAGATAGGCGTGGAACTGCGCCGGAAGGGGATCAAAGCCATTGTCATGGCTCTCATCGGGCTCGGCATCTATATCGCGATCCGGTTCAAGAACGTGTTTCGCGCCGCCTTGGCGCGGGCGCGGGGGTGGGAGCCCGCCATCGGGGCGGGGGTCGCCCTGCTGCACGACGTCTTTGTCACGGCCGGCGTGTTCTGCGTGTTTCGGCCGATGAGCCTGACGGTCGTCGCGGCGCTTCTGACGATTGTGGGGTATTCGATCAACGACACCATCGTGATCTTTGCGCGGATCCGGGACGAATGGCGGAAAGCCAGCGGGCACGCGAGTTTCTACGACACCTGCAATCTCGCGATCAACAAGACGCTCAGGCGTACGCTGCTGACCTCGCTGACGACCTTGTTCCCGGTCCTCGTGCTGCTGGTTTTCGGCGGCGGCGGGATCCGGGATTTCGCCGCCACGCTGTGCATCGGCGTGATTGTGGGCACGTACTCTTCCGTCTTCATTGCCACTCCGATCGTGCTGTTTCTGCGCGGGGCGGAAATGCCGAAGAAAGCCCGCAAGTGAAAGTCTGGGTAACCCGTGAGGCCGATGCGGGCGCCGTCGAGGCGCTCCGGCGGCAAGTCGATTTGCCGTACCCGATCGCCTGCGCCCTTGTCGGGCGCGGCCTGCACGACCCCGCGGCGGTCGGGCGGTTTCTGGACCCGCGACTGAGCGACCTGTCCGACCCGTTCCTGCTTTCCGACATGGACAAGGCCGTCAGCCGGCTCTGGCGCGCCGTGGAGGGGCGGGAACCCATCGCGGTGTTCGGCGACTACGACGTGGACGGGATCACCGGCACCGTGCTGCTGCTCAGCGTGCTCACGCGGCTCGGCGGGCAGGTGACGCCCTACCTGCCCAACCGGCAGGAGGAAGGCTATGGGCTGACCCTGCGCGGCGTGGAGCGCTGTCTCGCGCGGTGCCGGCCGCGTCTGTTGCTGACGGTGGACTGCGGAACGAACGCCGTCGAGGCCACCCGCGCCGTGCAGGCTGCCGGGGTCGACGCGCTCATCACCGACCATCACGAACTGTCGGGCGAACTGGCGCCGGCCTCGGCGGTCGTGAACCCGAAACGGGGCGCCGAGGCACACACGCGCATGCTGGCCGGCGTCGGCGTGGCGTTCAAGCTGTGCCACGCGCTCGTGAAAGAAGGGCGCAACGCCGGGAAGCCGGCTGCCGCCGATATCGACTTGCGCGACTACCTGGACCTGGTCGCCGTCGGCACGATTGCCGATATCGTCCCGCTGCGCGGCGAGAACCGCATCCTCGTCAAGCACGGGCTTGCGCGCCTGAACAAGACCTGCTGCCCCGGCTTGCAGGCGCTCATCGACGTGGCGCAGATCCGGGCCGACATCGATACCTATCATGTCGCGTTTGGCATCGCGCCGCGTCTCAATGCGGCCGGTCGGATGTCCGACCCCGCTTGCGCTCTTGAGTTGCTCCTGACCGACCACCCGGCGCGCGGGCGCGACCTGGCCCTCGCGCTGGACGCCGCCAATCGGGAACGACAGACCATCGAGTCGCGTATTGTGCAGGAAGCGGCTGAAGAGATCGATGGCTACTTCAACCCGGACCGGGATTTCGGGCTCGTTGTCGGGCGCGACGGCTGGCATGTCGGCGTCATCGGTATCGTCGCTTCCCGGCTCTGTTCGCAGTACAGGCGCCCGGTCGTCGTCGTCGCGTTCGATGACGACGGCATGGGCCGCGGCTCCTGCAGAAGCATCGAGGGGTTCAGTCTCGTCGAGGCGCTCGGGCACTGTGCCGCGGAGTTGACGGAGTTCGGCGGCCACGACATGGCGGCCGGACTGCAGCTTCAGAAGGCCCGGTTCGAGGGGTTCCGGCAGCGATTCAACGAAGTCGCCGTCGGCATGCTGGCGGAAAAGGATCTGCGCGGTGTGGAGCATATCGACGCTTGGCTCGACCTCGACAAGGTCGACTGGGATCTCATGCTGGGCATCGACAGGCTCAGACCGTTCGGCCAGGACAATCCCGCACCCGTTTGGGCCGCCGGCGGCGTACAGGTGCTCGGCACACCACGGGTCGTCGGAAAGGGAACACAGAAACAGGGCCATCTGAAGATGACCGTCGCCGCCGGCCGGGAGCAGCTCGATGCGATCGGGTTCGGAATGGGGGACCGGGTCGTGCCGGCCGGCGCGCTGGACGTCGCCTTCCAACTCCAGCGCAATGTTTATATGGGGCGCGAGAGCCTGCAGCTACGGCTGCGCGACATCCGGCCGGCGGTCCAATGAAAAATGAAAAATGAAAGATGAAGAATGCAGAATACAGAACGGGATCCGGCATTCTTCATTTTTCATTTTTCACTTTTCATTGTCTTCTCACCATCTCAGCGATACGCCCACGTGCGGGCCGTCGAGCGACGTGTCCCGCGTGTAGACCCACCGGTAGCCCAGCCGCAGCGAGGCGTACGGACCGCCGACCAGCACGGCGAGATCGTTGTCGTGGATGCGGTTCTGGTCAATCGTACACCAGACAGGGCGGCACTCCACACCGAGCCAGTCCCAGGGATGGACGAGAACCGGCATCGTGAACGCAAAGCCGTCGCGATGCCCGTTTCCGTGCAGCGCCAATGTGCCGAACCCAAGGTCCACTTCCACGTAACGGCCGAACGACATGCGGTACAGGCCGTAAAGCTGAAGCATGTCCAGCTCGTCGTGCGGCGCCTCCTCGTCGTATTGCGTCAGCCTGGCCGAAAAGGCGATCGGTCCCCAGCCCGCTTCGCCGCGGTAATCCCAGGCCGTCAGATCCCGCCCGATCGGATGGTAGTTGACGTCCATGCGAACAAACGGGATCAGCGCCTCGCCCGGCGCCCGTGGGGTGATGTGCAGTTCCGGTTGGTCCGAGATCCGCTCGCAACTGTGCAGCCCGCCGTAAAGGGTGATGAGCGTCACGTGAAGCGCCGTGAGGCAGACCTCGTCCACTTCGTCATCCGGCGTCAACGCCGACACCAGGCCTTTGCACGGCCGCCGGCCCCAATGTCTGCGCGCGGGCGCCGGCTCTTCCGGGGCCGGTCCGGTCGCATCCGTTTCGAATGCGTCCAACTCACCCGCGATTGCGGTCGCCGTGCTGCTCAACGCCAGCAGCAGAACGCCCACTCGTACCGCCGTCCGTTTGCCCATCGCTGTGCTCCACCAAAATGCCAAGTATTTTCTGAGCAGGCCCTAAACCCCGTCGCAGGGCGCGGGTCAGATTGTACGCCGCCCGGCTTCAGAAGGCAATGGCACGTATCGCGTGGGCCGGGGATTATCGTTGTCAAGCGCGATGCGCTTCGCTATCGTCCTTTGTCCGGCGGTTTGGAACCTCGAAAACGGAGCTGGCCCTATGAAGGACGACAGCGGTTACATTCCGGTCGATTTGCTGAAGCGGTTCATGGTCGACGTCTTTCTGGGGTTAGGCGTCCCGGCGGAGGATGCGGCGGTCTGCCGGGACGTGCTGATCGCCTCGGACTTGCGCGGCATCGAGTCGCACGGGGTCGGCCGGCTGAAGATGTATTTCGACCGGATTCGGGCGGGCATCCAGAAGCCGGTCACCGGATTCGAGATCGTGAAGGAGACGCCGAGCACGGCGGTTGTGGACGGGCATCATGGCATGGGGCACGTGATCGGGGTGCGCTCCATGCGCATGGCGATTGAGAAGGCGCGCGCGGTCGGGTTCGGGTCTGTTGCGGTCCGCAATTCGACGCACTACGGCATTGCCGGCTACTACCCGCTGATGGCGATTGCCGAGAACATGATCGGGTTCTCGACCACGAACGCGCGGCCTTCGGTCCCGCCGACATTCGGCGTGGAGCCGATGCTGGGCACGAACCCGATCGCATTTGGCGCGCCGACCGACGAGCCGTGCCCGTTCCTGATCGACTGCGCGACGTCCATCACGCAGCGCGGCAAGATCGAGTTGTTGGACCGCGCGGAGAAGCCGACGCCGGAAGGATGGGCGGTGGACGGCGAGGGCCGCCCGCATACGGACACGAAAGTGTTGTTGGACGATCTCGTTTCCGGCTCCGCGTCGCTGCTTGCGCTCGGCGGTGCGGGTGAACGGCTGGGCGGGCACAAAGGCTACGGCATCGCGACGGCGTTTGAGATCCTGAGCGCCTCGCTGCAGGGCGGGAGTTATCTGCAGGATCTGCGCGGGTACGACGAGGCCGGCAACCGCATTCCCTACAAGCTGGGGCATTTCTTCCTGGCCATCGACATCGGGCATTTCGTCCCCATCGATGCCTTCAAGAAGACGACGGGCGACATCATTCGCCGGTTGCGCGCTTCGCGCAAGGCGCCGGGCGAGACGCGCATCTGGACGGCGGGCGAGAAGGAGTACGAGATGGAGCGGCGGCGTGCGCGCGAGGGTGTGCCGGCCAATCCGAACCTGCAGAAGAACATTCTGGTCATGCGCGATACGTTGGGGCTGAACCAGTACCGATTTGCGTTCGAACAGGCGGGTAGCGGTTGATGGCGGCTGAAGCGTCGAATGCTCCGGCGGATGCAGTGCCCATGCGCTGGGCTACGCCCGTCTTTCTTCTGGTCACGCTGCTGACCGTGTTCTTGCCGACGCTTGCCTTCGATTTCACGACGTACGACGAGTACGGCCAGATCTACGCCAACCCGCTGGTCCGCAGTCTGAGCCCGGCGGGTGTTGCGCGTATGTTCTCCCGGTTCTCGATTGCCAGCTATTATCCCGTGCGGCTGCTCTCGTTCGCGATCGACTACGCCGTCTGGGGCCTGCACCCGGCTGGATACCACCTGACGAACGTGACCGTCCATCTGCTGAACGCTTCGCTCTTGTGGCTGCTGTTGATTCGCCTTGCCGCGGGGAGCCGGGCGGGACAGGGGGGCGCCGCGCCGGCTGAGCGGCGGGCGGGGCGGTGGCTGCTGCTTGTCGTTTCCGGCGGGACGGCGGTGTTCGGCCTGCATCCGATTGTGGCCGAGCCCGTCGCGTGGGTGGGTGGTCGCGAAGAACTGCTGGCCGTCCTGTTCCTGCTGGGTGCGGTGCACGCCCACCTCTCGGCCGATGCCGCGGCTGGGCGGCGTGTCTGGCTCTGGCGCGGTCTGTCCTGGCTGTTCGGCCTGCTTGCCTGCCTCAGCAACGTGGTGGCGGCGGTAGCGCCGTTGTGGATCGCCGCGACCGACCTTGTGACAACGCGAAGGCGAACGCTTCGCCGGCTCGCGGCCCGCACGGGCGTGTTCTGGCTGCTCGCCGCGGGCACGATCGTGCTCAAGCTTGCCAGGGCCGACCCTTCTCGCGCGGGCGTCGACTGCGCGTTGCCGCAGCGGGCGCTGTTGATTCTGGACACGTACTGTCGGAACGTACTGACCGTCGTGTGGCCCGGCCGGCTGTTTCTGTTGTACCCGAACCGCGTACCGGAACACGTGCTGGAACCGCGTGTCTGGTTCGGCGCGTTGTTCGCGTGCGGTACGCTGGCCGCGCTGCACGCCGCCAGGCGCCGGCCGTTGTTGTGCATGGGATTGGCCTGGTTTGCCGCGGGCCTGCTACCCAGCGCGCAGGTGGTACCGCATCACATCTTCCGTGCCGATCGCTTCTTGTACCTCCCGATGGTCGGCCTGGGCGTGGCGACAACGGCTTGCCTGCGCCGGCTGCGGGATCGCCTGCCGTTCGGCATGGTCGCTGCCGGCTGCGCTCTGCTGTTGGTGATCCTGGGCGTGCGGACTTCGGCGCAGGTGCAGGTGTGGCGCAACAGCGAGACGTTGTTCGAACATACGCTGCGGGAGAATCCCGGCGCTTATCAGGCGCACTCCAATCTGGGCCTCTACCTGTTGGGGCATCGCCGCGTCGACGAGGCCGTGACGCATTACTCCATGGCTCTTGCCATCAAGAATGACATGCCGGACGGTTATTTCGGGCTCGCCAGCGCGCTTGTGGTTCAGGGGCGCCTCCAGGATGCGATTCCCCTGTTTTCCGAAGCGCTCAAGATCGATCCGAACCTGCATGATGTGCACGTGAATCTCGGAGTGACCTACGTGAAACTGGGCGAAATCGAGAAGGGCGTCGCTCAGTACTCGAAAGCCCTGGCGATCCGGCCCGATTCGCTGGAAGCCCACATGAACCTGGGAACCGCTTTCTCCATAGCCGGGAGGTACGACGAGGCCATTGCCCATGCGTCGGCCGCACTGGCATTAAACCCGCGCTTCAGCGCCGCCCTCGAGAAGCTGGGGGCGCTTTACTCCAAGCAGGGCAGGGCGGACGAAGCGATCCGGCATTACTCCGCCGCGCTGCGACTGAACCCCGGCAATCCCGAATTGCGCCGGCAAATCGAAGCCCTGCGCCAGCGGAGGGGGGAGAAGGTTCCAGCGGATTGATGAACGGCAG
>JAFGHX010000014.1 GCA_016929905.1 Kiritimatiellia bacterium | reverse complement strand
GTAAGGCCCCCGGCGCTGCGCGGCGCCGGATATGACGAGGTGGAAACTTTGTCGATCCTGCCGCTGCGGCGGGGGTTCTCGAGTAAGTTCTCGAGCAAGTTTTCTAGGGAACTCGGGGAAGTTTCAGGCTAGGGCGCCGGGGGGCCGGCGGGCGCGGCTTCCAGAGCAGGCGCGGTGTCCGGGGCCGGGGGAGCGGCGTTGTCTGCGGCGGGAGCGCCGGCGCCGGGGGCGGGTGGGGCCAGGTCGGCGAAGTCGGACAGGATATGCAGCGCTTCGAGCAGGATCAGGTCGGTCTGCCCTTTCTCGGAGTCGTCCGATTCCTTCTGCATCTCGAGCAGCGCGCGTTCCTCTTCGGCCATCTTGCGGCGCTGGTCGATGTTGAGCGAGATCTTCTTCTCCTTGCGCCGTTCGTCCAGTGCGGCGAGCAGTTTGCGGCGTGCGGCCCAGCGCGGATCGGAGGCGCGCCGCGCTTCGGACTTCGTTCTCAACACGGGGATCAGGCCGCCGATGTCGCCCACGGGCGTGTAATGGACCCGCTCGATATCGCTGCACTCGAGCGCGTGGTCCAGGCTCTCCTCGCCAATGTCGTCGCGATCGAAGAGGGACGGGATGACCATGTCGGGCGTGACGCCCTGTAGCTGGGTAGACCGCCCGGAAATGCGGTAGAAGCCGGCGGTGGTCACTTTAAGGGAGCCGAGCTTGTCTTCCGGGCTGTCCTTATCGCGCAGCCGGCTCAGATCGATGAGGGTCTGGACGGTCCCTTTCCCGTGCGTCTTGGAGTCGCCCACGATCAGGGCGCGGCCGTAATCCTGGAGGGCGGCGGCCAGGATTTCGGAGGCGGACGCGGTGTTGCGGTTGACGAGGATGAGGAGCGGGCCGGCGTAGGCGATGCTTTCGTCCTTGTCCACGTGCGTGCCGACCCGGCGCCGTCGTTCTTTCACGCGCACGACGGGGCCCGACTCGATGAAGAGGCCGGTCAGCGCGACGGCTTCGTGCAGGGAGCCGCCCCCGTTATTGCGCAGGTCGAGAATCACACCGCGGATGTCGTTGGTCTTCATGCTCTCGAGCAGGCGCATGACGTCGCGGGTCGAGCTCTTATAGTCGTCCGCGTTCTCGGCCATCCGCCGCATGTCGGCGTAGAAGGCCGGGAGCGTGATCACGCCGAACTGCCGGGGCTTGCCGTTCGCGTCCGGAACGTCGCGGACGTCGCCCTTCGCTTCCTGTTCCTCCAGCTTGACCACGTCGCGGATGAGCGGGATCTTCTTGGTGGTGGCGCCGGCCGGATCGGAGGCGGGAATGACGACGAGCACCACCTTCTTGCCCTGTTCGCCGCGGATCAGGCGGACCACTTCGCTCAGCGGCCAGTGCAGCGTGTCGACCGGCTTCTCGTCGCCCTGCCCGACAGCGATGATCTTGTCGCCGGGCTTCAGTGTCCCGTCCAACTGGGCGGGCCCGCCGGGGATGAGCCGGACGACCTTTGCCGCACCGTCCTCGGTGGTCAGATAGGCGCCGATCCCGACGAGGGAGAGCTTCATACCGATCTCCCAATCCTCGGTCGTGCTGGGCGACTTGTACTCGGTGTGCGGGTCGTAGGCCTGGGCGAAGGAGGTGAGATAGCGTTCCAGGATCCATTCCGCGGCGCTGTCCTGGATCCGGTACAGCATGTTCTTGTAGCGTTTGCGGATGAATTCCTCCGGGGCCAGGTCGGCGTCGGTCGCGTCTTCTTCGGCCTCGTCCTCCTTGTCCTTCGCCGGGTCGCCGGCGGCCGGCGGCTGTGCCTGGCGTGCCTTCTTCTGTTCCGCCTGTCGCTCGAGCACGAGCTTGCGGGCGACGTACAGGTTCTTGATCTTGAGCCGCCACAGTTCGTCCCATTCCTGTTCGTCGGCGGGCCACGGCGCATCCTCGCGGTCCAGGTCCCAGGACTCGTCCTTGGTCAGGTCGAACGGCTGTTGCAGGAGCTTCTCCACGAATGCGACTCGGTTCTCCAGGCGGCCTTTGTAGGTGTTGAACACGTCGAACGCGAAGTCGATGTGGCCGGCCTGGACCTGGTCGTCCAGTTCCGCCGCCTGCGCGCGGAGCGGCTCGATATCGGCGCGCAGGAGGGTGGTATGGTCGGGGTCCAGCGAGTCCAGAAAGATGTCCAGCGCGCGGCCGGCGATCCGGTCGTCGAGCGGCAGGCGCTCCAGATGGCGTTCGGGCAGGCAGGCGGCCATCATCCTGGCGATCGTGGAGAAGGTCGGCTCGGCCTCCTGCGGGGCGCGATCGGTCAGTGCCATTGCCGCGGCAATGGCTACCACCACAGCCAGCACCATGCCGGTTTGCCGGCCTGGACGTTCTGTGCCTCTGCGTCGGACTGGCATGATCGTGAAACTCCCTGTCTTCCCGTGTAGGCGGATACGAAGCCCCGGCAGACCCGAACGGCGCCGGGGGTGTACGGCCCGGGCCTGCCATGCCCAGCGGGAGAAGGTACCGCAAAACGGACGGCGCGACAACACAAAACCGGCAGCGGCGCCAGGAAAAGGTTTCGCACGGGGAGGGGATTGTGGTAGTGTAGTGCACCAAGCACGTTCGGCGCTTCGCGCCGGCACTTGGAAAGGAGCGACTATGCGACGCGCGCTTGTCATGCTGTACGGACTGGTGCTGATCGCTTGGCTGCAGGCGCCTTGCGTACGAGGCGAGGAGCGGACGATCGTGGTCGGCGGCGAGGGGCCCAACAGCGCCAAGACCCTCGCGGAGGGAGCGGCCCGCCTGCAGCCGGGCTGGACACTCGAGATCATGCCGAACACGTATCACGAGGCCATTCGCGTCCGTTGCGACGACGTCCGAATCGAGGCGCGCGGGCCGGGCGTGGTGCTGGACGGCTCGATCGGCGTGAAGGCCGCGGCGTTCACGCCGGTTGAGGGGCGCAAAGGCGTCTTCGCATGGCCGCTGCCGGCCAATGCCTTCATGGCGGCGCCCTGGGTCTTCGTGGGCCGGGACATGCTGCTCTGCCACAGGAGGCCGCTGGAAGAGGCGGACCGGATGTACTTCTTCATGGACCGCGAGGCCCGGATGCTGCAGGTGAACATCGACGGAGAGAGTCTGCCGACCAACACGGTGGTCCGGGTCCCGACGATCAAGTCGCTGCTGGACTTGAACAGGCGCCGGAACGTCCGGGTGCGCGGCCTGGAGCTGATCCGCGCGGCGGGCACGGCGATCGAGGCGCGCGACACGCAGGGCGCGCGGATCGAGTACTGCGTGATCCGGCAGGCGGGCGACAACGGCATCAGCGGCGGCCATGACGGCGTATTCTCGCGCAACGTGATCAAGTTGTGCAACGGCAATGCCATCCATTTCGGCGGGAGCGGTTCGCTGGTTGAGGAGAACTTGCTGGTTGCCAACGGGCTGGGTTGGACGGGCGCCCGGAACTGGGTCGGCGGGTTCAAGCAGAACCATGGCGGGCACTGCACGTACCGGCACAACTGGGTAGTGGACCAGCTTCCGCGCCGGGTCAAGGTGGGCCCGCAGATCAAGGAATTCTCGCGCTACGGCGGCACGGGGTTCTGGTTCACGCTCGACTGCTACAACAATACACTCGTGTGCAACAGCCTGGCGCGCCTGCCGCGGGCCGGGATCTTCATCGAACACTTCGCGAACCGCAACGTGCTGCTCTACAATGCCGTCCAGGACTGCGCGGCGGGGCTCGTCTTCCTGGAGGGGAGCGCGAACCTGGCGGCGCGGAACTGGATCTGGGACTCCGCGTTTTTCGGGCTGCCCAGGGCCGCGCCGGACGACGATGAGGCCCCGAGCGGAATCAACCTGCTGGGCACGCATACGGGCCAGACCCGCGACAACTGCGTCGTGCAGAACCTCGTTCAGGTCAGCGGGCACGCGGTGAAGGTGCCGATCGACGCGCGGGAAGGCGCGTGGCCGCGTGAAGAGGAACGCGCGCGCAGGCCGCCGCCCGCCGTGCTGAGCAATCAACTCTCGGCCAACTACTACGGGCGTTCGCCGCAGGATGCCACGTTCGCCCTGCTGGGCACGGCCGTCATGCCCACGCTCGAACGGTATCAGGGCCGGAGCGGCTGGGACTTGAACGCGGAATCCGGGCCGTTCTCGCCAGCCGTGCTCGGCTTGACGCCGCTGTGGACCGTTCCCTGGGCTGCGCTCGACCTGAAGACGCCCGTGGCCATGCTCTACGATCCGTCACTGGAAATGGCGTCGTCGACGGACTCCAAATTGCCGCTCTTCTGGCACGGCTCGCACGTCAAGACCGGCCCGGCCAGCAGCCCGCCGGCGACCGCCTACTCGACCGGCGGCCGCGCCGGCGGCAAGTGTCTTCAGGTCTGGAACACGGTCAAGCGCGGCGACAAGGCCGTCGATGCCTCTCCTGCGTGGACATCCGCGGCGATCCCGGTGAAGCCGGGCACCACGATGCATGTCAGCCTCTGGATCAAGGCGGACGACGTGCGGCCCGCCGAGCAGGAAGCCGGGTGCGTCGTGGCGGCCGTCTTGTTCGAAGGCCCGACCGGGTTCGTCGTGGAGGAAAAAGCGCTGGTCGGGTGGGGGACCAACCCGAAGCTGGCGGCCGGCTCCTACGATTGGACGCGGGTGCAAGAGGACGTGAAGGTCCCCGCCGGGTCGGCTTGGATGATCGTCGCGGGCGCACTGGAGCCGGGCGAGGGGAAAGCCTACTTCGACGACGTGGTTGTCAACCTGAAGAATCCCGCCCCGCCCGCGTTGACGGCCGGCGGTCCATAGGCCGCCCGCCTTCGCGCCGAGCTTCGGCGGGTTTGCGCTACGCTACGAGACGCGTCCGCCGTAGGCTTGGCAAGGCGGATGCCGGAGGAGAAGACCGTATGGTGACCGCCTTCCAGAAGCGGGTCTTCGACACCATCGTCAAGATCCCTAAAGGCAGGGTTTCCACCTACAAGCTCGTGGGTGAAGCCATGGGGTGCCGCTGCGCACAGGCGGTGGGCCAGGCCTTGCGGCGCAATCCCTTTGCACCCCGGGTGCCGTGTCACCGGGTCATAGCCTCGGACTTGACGCTGGGCGGGTTCGGCGGCAAGCGAAGCGGGCCGCTGCTGAAGAAGAAGGCGCGGCTCCTGGCCCGAGAGGGCGTTCGCCTCGAGAATGGCCGCCTGGCCGATTCGGGGCAGCTCTACCGTTTCCCCAGGCGCCGGCGCCGAGCGCGCTGAGTCCGGCAGCCGGGCGCTCGACGCGCCGGCGCGCGTCTTCGCCAAGCCTGCGGCTGACGCGTCGCGCAGCCGGTTCCTGCCCCGGCACACGCTCTACTTCCGGTGCCCGGGATCGGTAGTGCGCTGCTCTTTCACGCCCTTCTTGACGAAGGTCGACGTCTCGCGCTTCTCTTTGAGGAACGCGTCGTATTGGCGGCGGCTGATCGGCAGCTTGACCCACTTGCCCAGGTGCGACGAGAGCGTCACGGCGTTGGCCAGTTCGAGCGAGCCGAGCCCGCTGGCGCCGGGCGTGACGAGTTCCTCGCCGGTCAGCAGGTGCCGCGTGAGATTCTGCATGACCCGGAAATGGCCCGAGGGCGTCTCCGGAATCTCGAGCGGGACCTCTTCGGCCTTCGGTGCGCTCCACATGCCCTTGTTCGTCTTGATGTGCCGGGCGACCGGCGTATCGAACCGGTAGAAGATCATCTTGCGGTCGCGCAGCACCAGTTTGCCCTTGTCGCCGAACAGCTCGATCATGCCGCAGGGGCCGGGCTCGGTGGTCGAGCAGTAGAGGTAGCCGGCGCCGCCGTCGCGATACTTCAGCATCGCCATGGCCAGGTCTTCCACTTCGATGTGGTGCATGTTCGTCTCCGTCCGGCCGAAGACTTCGACGGGCACGCCTGCCAGCTGCACGAACAGGTCGAGATCGTGCGGGGACTGGTTCATCATCACGCCGCCGCCCTCGCCCCGCCACGTGGCGCGCCAGGCGCCGGAATCATAGTAGGCCTGGCTGCGGTACATGGGCGAGATGAGCGTCGCGCGGTACAGCCTGCCGAGCTGGCCGGTACGTACCAGCTCGAGCGCCTTGGCGGCGTGCGGCTCGAACCGGCGCTGGAACATGACGGCGAAGGCGACCCGGTTCTTCCGGCCCGCCTGGATCATCTTGTCCGCCGTGCTCACGCGTTCGGAAAGCGGCTTCTCGGTCAGCACGCTGATCTTCGCGTTCATGCAGTCGACGGCGACGTTCGGGTGGAACGGGTGCGGCGTGGCGATCAGCACCGCGTCGCACAGGCCGGAGCGGATCAGCTTGCGGTGGTCCGAGAACCAGGCGACGCCGAACTGCTTGCCCACCTGTTCCGCCGTCCCGGCATGCACGTCGCAGACGGCCGTCAGCTTGGCGTCCTTCACGCGCTGCAGGCTCTTGCAGTGGCCCTGCCCCATGCCGCCCACGCCCACGATCGCCCAGCGCACGGGCTTTCCGACCTTCGTTCGCGCCGCCCTCTTTGTCTTTGCCTTCGCCATCGTCGTTCCCTCCGGTCCGCAGACTCCTGTTCCGTGTTTCGATTTGCACAGCGCAAGAGAAGCATCGTGGTGAATTGGCGGAAAATGGTCAAGCAACTTTTCTCGCGCCGCGCGGGAAAAGTGCCGCGCCGCCGGCGGCGGCGTGGCCCGTGCGACACCACCGTTACGCCAGCGTCGCAGCCGCAGCCGGTGTCTGCGCCAATTCGGACTGGACGGCGACCCAGCCGCCGTCGCCGTAGGCGGACCGGTACATCGCCTCCAGGATGGCCTGCGAGCGGCGCCCGTCGCGCCCATCGCAGACGAGCGGCGCGCCGGTGCGGACCGCTGCCGCCATGTTGTCCATGCCGTTGAGCCATTCGGAACGGATACGCCGGGGCGGCTCGTCTTGCCATGCGCCGTTGATGAACCACTGCGTGAACGGCCGGTCGGGGCCGCCCTTGCTCTCCCGGTACGCGCCCTGCGTGCCGTGCAGTTCGACGCGGGCCAACCAGGTCTTGAACGGGTAGTTCGTTGTCGCGAACAGGTTCAGGATCAGCCCGTTTTCGTACTGCCAGACGGCGCAGCCGAGATCTTCGGCTTCGACGGCGTGGTGCTGCGTCCAGACGTGGCACCGGACCTGCGCCGGGATGCCGAGACAGAAGGCGAGCTTGTCGATCATGTGAATGCACTGGTTGGACAGCACGCCGCCGCCGTCCCAGCGGCGGGTCCCGCGCCATCCGCCGTTGGCCGCGTAGTACGCCTGGGTGCGCAGGATCTTCACCGACGATTCGCAGCCGAGCAACTGCCCGAATGCGCCCGCCTCGATCGCGTGCTTGAGGGTGACGGTGCCGGGTTCGAAGCGGCGCGAGAAATCGACGGCCAGCAGCAGGCCCTTCTCCTCGGCTTTCAGGATCATCTCGTCGCACGCGGCCACGGATGCTTCCATCGGTTTGGTCGTCAGAACGTGCTTGCCCGCGTCCAGGGCCCTGAGCGCGATTTCCGCGTGCCGGCCGGTGGGCGTGCCGACGAAGACCACCTCGACGGCGTCGTTGTCGAGCAGGTCGTCCAGGTTCGTCGTGGCGGGGACGCCGCACGCCGCGCCGGTCCGCTTGGCCCGTTCCTCGTTCAGATCACATACGATCGCCAGCGCGCAGCCCGGCGTCTCCTGGATCTTCAGCGCGCGGTTGTGCCCCAGCCCGAGCCCCACGACTCCGAATCCGACCGGTCGGTCTTCGTAGGAGCGGTGAACCGCGCGGGGCTCTGCCTTGGCTGGCTCGGCCAGGGGCGCGGGCCAGGCCGCTCGGACGGCGTCGAGCGTGCGCCGGGTGGCTTCCTCGTCCGAGATGGGCGAGCCCTTCGGGTTGTGCGTCTCGATGCTCACCGGCCCGGCGAACCCTTCGGCCTGCAGGATGGATAGGATGCGGGCCCATGGCAGCACGGTGCCGCCCAACTCGGGCACGGCGCTCTTGGCCTTGACGTGGATCAGTGTGGAGCGGCTGGCATGGGCCCGGATGTAGGCCGCTTCGTCCCGCTCGCGAGCCGGGTTGTCCCAGAAGTTGCAGCAGTCCCAACCCAGCCCCCATTCCGGAATGCCGAGCGTGTCGAGGAACGCGATGGCCTCCCGCTCCAACACGCCGCAGTTCTCGAAGGCGAGAGTCAACCCGGCCTCCTGCGCGCGTTTTGCCAACGGCGCGAACAGATCCTGAACCTTGGCCATCTCATCCGGCAACTCGGCGAGCCGGCCCCGGGTCTCGTCCCTGGGTTGCCAGTAATGAAAGGCGCGCACCAGCCGGCAGTCCAAGGCATCGGCGGCCCGGATGATGCCCTCCAGCTTCTTCCGTTCCGCCGCCTGCCGCTCCTTATCCGGCAGATGCACTTTGGCCAGCGACGATTGCAGGACCGCAACCGTCATGTCGTGGTCGCCGAGCAGCTTCTTCAGGGCGGCGAGATCTTCATCCGTCAGCGCCTCGACCGGCTTGCCCAGGATACGACTGCGCAGATCGCAGTACGCGAGCCCCCACGACTTGAACACCGGCAACCCTTCCTTGATGTCGATCTTCAGCTCATCGGTGAATACGGACAGGATCATGCTCTTGCCCCCCAACTTGCTCGAGAACTTACTCGAGAACTTACTCGCAAACCCGCCTTCGCCGTCGTGCCTCCTGGCTACGGCGGGCGCGGCCCGCCTTCGCCGTCGTGCCTCCTGGCTACGGCGGGCGCGGCCCGC
>JAFGHX010000151.1 GCA_016929905.1 Kiritimatiellia bacterium | reverse complement strand
TTGGTGTCGGTATTGAAGTCGTCCTCGTCGAACACGATGTAGCCGCCGGCCGCAAGCGAGGTGGCGTCCGGGATCCGGAACTTGCGGTAGGCGACATCGCTGTCGCTGAGGTACCACCCGCCGATATCGACGCTGGCGGAGCCGGCATTGTGCAATTCGATCGTGTCCTTTTCGGGGAGGTCGGTATGCGAGAGCACCTCGCTGACCACGACGCGGTAGACGGCGCCGTCGTCGTAGCCGGGCGAGCCGCCGATCAGGTTGGAGGCGCGCCAGTTGGCGGGGTCATCCTGCTCGCCGGTGTCGAACACGAGCGAATAGCCGTCGCCGTCGGCCTCGACGGGCCACGGGGACTTGTCGTTGTAGCGCACGCCGGTCACGGTGCGGCCCTCGCAGTCGAGCAGGGCGAGCCGCTCGCCGCCGTTGTCGAGCCGGCCACGGTAGACGCCGAAGTGTGCGACGCTCGTTTTGACGCCGGGGTATCGGGATGTGAAGGCCTGTTCGTTGGCGACGAGCACGGCCATGGCGTCGCCGGCTAATTCCGTGCCCGGCGGGAAGGTATAGGTGATGCCGTTAAACCGCATTTCGGACAGCCCGCGCGTGGAACTGCCGGTGTTCTTGATTTCGACGAACTCGAAGTCGCCGCCGCCGAGGGGGTTATACATGATTTCGGTGATGCGGATGGCGGAGTAGTGGGCGGTGTAGTTGAATGTGGCTTCCTGCACCGCGCTCCAGGTGGTGGTGGTCTTGCGTACGCGCGCCTTCACGTGCGTGGTTCGGGAGAGCGTGACGGGCGAGGTGTAGTCGATAGCGCCGCCGGCGTTGCCGCCGCCGGGCAGGCGCGGATCGCTGCCGTCGAGCGTGTAGACGATGCTGCCCGAGGTGTTCGGGTTCGAGAGGGTCAGCCGGAACCCGGTCACGATCACGCCGCCGTCCTGGTTGAAGGAGGGCGGCTCGATGCTCGGATAGAGGCCGGCGCCCTTGAAATCGGCGACGGCATAGCCGGTACGCAGTGCGAGGAAGGTGTTCTTGACGGCGGCGATCTCGACCTTCCAGTCATCGTCGACGGTGTTGGGCACGTCCTGTTTCACGTCGCCCCAGCGCGCGGATTCGGTCACGAGCGGGAGTTCGATCTCGTCGGCCATGGCCTGCCAGCGCGCGGAAAGAGCGGCGGGCGTGAGCACGCCGCCGGTTCGCACCATGTGTTTGTACACGCGGTCGGCGACGAGCATCTTGTATTCGGGACTGGCCCGCAGCTTTTCGTGCAGGTGCCCGATCCCGGCCCAGCCGGTCACGTCGTCGGCCTGGTGGCCGTTCCGGATGCCGACCTCGATATCCCAGACGAAATATTCGAAGCGCGGATTCTTCGTGAGCCGGTTCTGCCCGCACCGCCAGTTCGAGCCGTAGGGCGCGTTGAACGCCCACTGGTTCGCGTCCCAGTCGCCGTTCACGGCCCACAACTCGATGAGCGTGTAGTCGACGTGCTGGGGGATGTTCAGCCAGGACTCCGCCTGCTGGTAGTTGGCCAGCGTGGCCATGTTCTGGTTCGTGATCCAGTTATGCATGGCCAGGAAGTCGGTGTCGAACCCGTCCAGGACACGCGGCACGCCTTCCGGCGGGGTGGGCAGCAGTTCGTAGCGTTTTCGGTTGGCGAGCACGTCGTAGTCGTCGCGTTCGCCGCCATAATGCTCGGCCATGTACGAACTGCAGGGCACTTCGACGACGTCGTACAGGCCCCAGTACATGCCGTTAATATAGAGATGCACCCAGCGCCCGGTCGGGGATTCCCAGCCCATGGCACGCTGGAGACCGCGGCCGAACGAGTCGCGGATGTAGGCGGCGTTGGCGCCGTCCCAGGCGAACTTGTCGTTGCCCTGGGCGCGCAGCCGGATGTGGTCGAACTTGTCCACGTTCGTGTCCGGGAAGAGTTGGTAGCGCAGTTTGCCGGCCCCGTACACAGACCGGAACCGGATGCTGAGCGACATCTTCGACTTGCCGGCCAGCCGGCTCCAGGCGCCGGAGACGCGTGCCCCGCACGGGATCTCGAACCCCTCGGCCCCGTCCGGGTGGATGAGTTCGAGGGAGGCGGGTCGTTCCCATTCTTCGCCCGACTGCCGTGAGTTGTGGAAGATGCCGTCGACGTTGCCGAACAGGTCGCCGTAGGCGCCGCAGACCGACAGGGTGGGCACGACGCGCAGGGCGTTCTCGATCTGGCCGGTATAGCGCGAGTCGTTCACGACGGTGGGATCCATCTCGGTGTTCATCCGCTGCGTTTCGCGTTCGGTCGTGAGGTACGTGGGTGGCGGCACCACGTCGCCGGGCACCCAGTCTTCGCCGGCCATGCAGTTGGGCTGGTTGCGCACGCGGTCGACGAACAGGTAGGTGTGCGTGTCGGTGTCGGTGGGTTCATACCCGTCGCGCGCGGCATAAGCGCGCACAACCACGCACGGGGCCTTGGCGCCGTTGATGGCGCGATTGGTCGAACTGGCGGGGTCGACCGTCACGGCGAGCGGGGAGAGGCCGCTGATCAGTTCGCCGGCGGAGGCGGCGCGCGGGTCCGTGCCGTTGAGGGTGCAGTAGACGGTTGCGCCGGTCGTCTCGGTGGAGATCGTGCAGCTGAAGGCCGTATCGTAGAAGCCGCGATCGTGGCTGAACTTGGTGTCGGCCACGCGCCGCACGGCGGCGAGTTCCACGTCGATCTTGAAGTCCGTGCTGTTCAGCGCCGCGTTGAAGGCCTGCACGGCGAGCACGTTTTCGCCCTGTTCCAGGTCGGCGTCGGCCATGTCGATGAGGAAGTCCTGGTAGCCGACGTCGGCCTCGTGGCTGGCGCTGGCCAGCGCGTTGTAGGTGGCGCTGTCGGGCGCGTTTTCTTCGGCGACGCGCTCGCCGTTGATCCAGATGATGAACCCGTCGTCGTAGTCGACGCTCGCTTTCAGTTCGGAGATCACGCTGACGTCGGTCACGGTGAACGTCTTGCGCAGGAAGACGGAGGAGTTCCGGTTCTCCATCTGGGTGAGGACCGTGTTGCACGACGGGCCCTCGTGCGCGTCGGGCCCGTAGCCGAACGGGGCCTGGCCGGTCGGCCAGGCGCTGTCGTCGAAGTCGGTCGCGCGCCACAGGTCGCGCGGGTCGGAGGCCTCGGCCGTGCCTTCGACGTAACGCCACGACGAGGCGCGCGAGATCAGGACGGAAGCGGCGGAGAGCGTCTCCGCGCTGGCGACGGCGGACGGAGCCGAGACGCCGACCAGATTGTAGGCTTTCACGCGGTAGTAGAAGAGCGTCTGGGCGGGCAGCCCCGCGTCGCTGTAGGAACACACGTTCTCGCCGACCTCGGCGTAGTCAACCGTCCAGTCCGCCGCGCCGGTCTCGCGCCGATCGATTCGGAACCCGTCTTCCTGGTCGTCGGCGTCGGCCCAGCTCAGGGTAATGCGGGTTGAGGAGACGGCGGTGGCGGTCAGGGCGGTCGGTGTGCCCGGCACGGTACCCGAGGGGGCGTACACCTCCAGCTTGTCGATCCATGGGCCGACGACGCCGAGTTTGGGTTTCAGCCGCACGGTGTTGTCGCCGGCGTTGAGCGTGACCTGCCATTCGATGGTGGCCCAGCCTTCCGGGGTGCCCGTGACGACCGGCACCTTTGTGCCCTGGCTGACGCCGTTGAGGAGGACCTCCCAGGTCGGCGTGCCCGCCTCGATGGAGTAGCGAAAGACGAGGTAGCGCACGCCCGCGCCCTCGTTCACCGCGTTCCACTGGATGTAGGAGGAGTTGCTGTTGGGCACGACGTAGCCGGAGCCCGTGTAGTCCGGTTCCTCGGTGCTGGTCGTGCAATCGTAGCGCGAGGACGCCGATTCAGCCTGGTAGGTGTTGAGCAGGCTGCCGCGATGCGAGAAGTCGCGCTCTTCCATCCAGAAGTCGTCCCAGTAGGTGACGCCGTTGGTGCAGTCCCACCAGCTCCGGACATACACGTCGCACTGAGTCGCGTTGGGCGGGGCTTCGCAATAGCAGGTCATCTGGCGCCACGTGTACGTTCCGTAGGGCGCATGCATGTTGATCCAGCGCCGGACCGTACTGCCGCTGCTCGTCTTCCAGGTCAGCATGCCCATCGGCTTGCCGCCCGCGTCAATGCCCTGCACGTCGTCGCCCTTGACCCAGACGTAGTACATGTACTCCTTGCCCGCCACGATGCCGGTCACACGCTGGACAACGTCGTGCGACGGCGCGCTGGTTCCGTCGTAGTCGTTCACCAGGCGAATCGAGCGAGAGCCGTTGTGCGAGGTCGTGGAGGAAAAGGAGGAGCCGCCGTTCTTCTGTTCCCATGGCGGCGCCGTCGTCGCCGTGCCCGTCTCAATGCCGGGGTTCACCACCATGTTCGCGGCGTGGGCAGGCAGCCCCGTGAACACGCCAGCCAATCCGGCTATTATCCCTGCGACCACAACCCGTTGGTTCATTGTCTGGTCCTCGCTTCCCTTTCTTTGCCGCCGGAAGGGATCCCTTCTGCCATCACAGCAATTTTCGTACCGTTCTGTCGTCCCTGCCGTTTTCGCCCCCGTCATACGCTACATATAGCGGTTACGTGCCGCGCAATTCGGTTGTGAAGGTTTGCATTTCTTAGAAACGAGAACCCGATTTCGCGCGGGCGCGAAATCGGGAGAGCCGTTCTTGGATCTGCGGCCGCGGAAAGAAGGCACAACCACGAATGAACACGAATGGACACGAATGGCTGCTGTCTTTGTCGAATGTCCGTTTGGATTCGTATTCATCTGTCGTGTCCCGGGTTGGTCGGAACGGTCTTGACCTCGCGTGCCGTCATTGCGCTTCGAGCCATACGCAAGCCCGGAAGAACATGGCGGCAGGGAGCGGCTGCGGGAGTGGGTAGAGGATATCCGTCTGGGTGCATGCCATCCTTTCGCAACCCGGCACGGCTATCCAGTCGTCGCCGTCGGTGGTGGACTCCAGCCTGCAGTACCGGGCTTGCCCCTCGTAGGCCGTACCGATTGCCGCGCGGCATGGGATCGTAACCGCGAGGCCGTCCGCGGCGACCGAGATGTCGACGGCCAGCACATCGTCTTCTCCCTGCGGGTCGGTGCCGGCGATATATTCTTCGATGTTTGACAGTCCATCGGCGTCGGGGTCGTCGTCAGGCGCGGCGATCCCGCCGGCAAAATACTGGAATTCCCAAGCGTCGTCGAGCCCGCTGCCGTTGGCGTCGCCGCCGGGCGGGAAGACAGGGTCGGGCCCGGCGTTTGTCACAATCCCGGTGTCGTCCTGGCCGGTACCGGACCCGTAGGTGATGCTCAGCAGGGCGGCCTGCGCGGGGTCCTTGTCGTAGGAGACAGCCACTCGCGTGCCGGTCCCGGTCACGATCAGAGCAAGTGTGTTGCCGTTCTGCCAGCCGGGCCGGCTGACGACTTCCTGGATGACGGCTGCCAGATTGGGCGTACGCTGCGCGGCGCCGGCGCTGCCGACCGCCCACGGCGAGGGGTTCCAATTCACGCTGGCGGTTGTGCGGGCACGGGCCGAGACCGTTGCATAACTGAACGTGATGGACTCGTCCGCGGCTTCCCCGTGGAGGGTCAGCTCGGTCGGTTCCGAATGACTCTCGTCGGCCGTGAACTGGAGATAGGCGGCCTGGATCAAGGCGCCCTGCGGCACGGGTACATCGCCGAACCGCAGGCCGACCAGTTGCCGGGTCCCGTGATCGGAGGTCATCTCGAGATCCGTGCTGGTCAGCGACATGGCGCCGGTCGTCGCGTTCTCTTCCGCATCCTTGCCGCTTGAGGAGACACGAACCTGTACCGTCTGGGTCGAGTCGTCGGGTGTGACGGCAAAGGCGATGTCGGAGTATTCGGAGTTGCCGGCCTCGTTGAATGCCTTGATCTGATAGTAATACTTGGTGTCGGGCGCGAGTCCGCCATCGGCATGAGCGGTGGCATTGGCGGCCGGCTGTGCCACGCGGACCCATTCGGTGGTGCCGCTCTGGCGGCGGTCGAGTTTGAACCCGGTTTCGTTGTTGCTGTTGTCGGCCCACGTGACGCGGATGGCGGTGCTGGACTGCGCGGCGGCGGCGCAGCCGCTCGGCGCGGCGGGCGGCGAGAGCTCGGCCGGGGTGGTGGCATCGGCGATGTTGGAGTAGTCGGAATCGCCGGCGAGGTTGGTGGCCTTCACCTGGTAGTAGTACTTGGTGCCGGCGGTCAGTCCGGCGTCGGTGCAGGCGGTGGCGTTGGCGGCCGGCAGCGCGATGCGGACCCATTCGGTGGTGCCGCTCTGGCGGCGGTCGAGTTTGAACCCGGTTTCGTTGTTGCTGTTGTCGGCCCATGTCACGCGGATCGCGGTGCTTGACTGAACGGCGGCGGCGCAGCCGCTTGGCGCGGCGGGCGGGGGCAGGTCGGCCGGGGTGGTGGCGTCGGCGGTGTTGGAGTAGTCGGAGTCGCCGGCCGTGTTGAAGGCTTTGACCTGGTAATAGTACTTGGTGCCGGCGGTCAGGCCGCTGTCGGTGTAGGCCGTGACGTTGGCGCCGGTCTGGGCAACGCGGATCCACGCCGTCGTGCCGCTTGCGCGCCGGTCCAGCTTGAAGCCCGACTCGTTGCTGCTCTTGTCGGTCCAGGAGAGCCGCACGCTCGAGGACGATTGCGGCACGGCGTTGAGCTGAGTGGGCGCGGCGGGAACGGACGGGCCCGGGCCGTCGGCCGGCGCGTAGACTTCCAGCTTGTCGATCCACGGGCCGACCAGGGACTTGCTCGCCTTGAACTGCACGGTGTTGTCACCGGCATTCAGCCGGGCTTTCCATGATTCGGTTGCCCATCCGTCAGGCGAGGCGGTCACCGCCGCCGTGATCTGGCTTCCCTGGCTCACGCCGTTGACGAGCAGAGTCCATTTCGAGCTGCCGCCCCCCTCGAAGGAGTAGCGGATCACCAGGATCCGGTCGCCGCCGCCGGCATTCACGTTGTTCCACTGCATGTAGGACGTGCTGGACTGAGGAACCAGATAGCCGCTGCCCGTGTAGCCCGCGTACTGCGTGCTCGCCGCGCACTGCGACTTCACATCCGCGCTCTCCGCCTGGTAGGTGGCGAGCAACGCGCCGCGGTCGGAGAAGTCTCGTTCCTTCAGTTCGAAGTCGTCCCAGTAGGTGACTCCCCCGGTGCAGTCCCACCAGCTTCGGACATAGACATCGCATTGCACGGCGCCCGGCGGCGCCTCGCAGCGGCACGCCATCTGGCGCCAGGCGTAGGTCCCGTACGGTGCGTGCAGGTTCAGCCAGCGCCGGACCGTGCCGCCGCTGCTGTTCTTCCAGGTCAGCATCCCCATCGGCTTGCCGCCCGCGCCGATGCCCTGCACATTGTCGCCGCGGACCCACATGGAATACTCGTACTCCTTGCCCGGCGTGAGGCTGGTGACGCGCTGGACCGTGTCGTGCGAGGGGGCCTTCGCGCCGGTGAAGTCGTTGATGAGTTTCAGCGCTTTCGTGCCGCTGTGCGTGGGTGAACTGACAATCGTTGACCCGTAATCCTTCAGGCTCCAGTTGGCGGTCCCGGACTCGAAGCTCGGATTCCGCACCAGGTTGGCCTGCGCACGGGCAGCCGCGGCCCCGATCCCCGTCATGCCGGCGGCGAGAACGATACAGAGTGGTGCCGACGCTCTCTTCATTCAACATGCCCCTTTCCTTGACTGAACGGTCACGATTTCTGACTTGATGCCGGCTGCCGCGCCGGCTGAATTCGGGACGCCGGGCGCAAAACTGACGCCCCCCGAGCGGACTCCCTCTTCGCCGGGTACATAGCGCCAACCGGGGAACGGTTAGGCGGATTTTTGCTCGTTGTTCCTGCCCGGGTTCCCCACCTCTGCAACCACAACATGTTGCGTTTTTTGTTGATGGTGAACACCGGTATGGGCGGATGGGGGGTGTCTGAAACTTCTGTTTCAGGGCGCGTCGTTGAGCCGTCATGCGGCATGTACGAGTCGCGGCGCGCGAACGCGGTCCGCGCGCAGGGCCGAGCTTTTCGGTTGGACTGGACTTCCTGGCCTTGCCCGCATGCGGGTGTACGGTGCGTGGGGTTGGTCTGCGCCCGCCATTCCTCCAGGTTGGTCTTGCCGTCGCGGTCGGGATCGGCGTTGGGATCGGCGGCGGTGGCGGTCGACAGGTCGCCCCATTTGCCGAACCAGAGCGTTTCGAACCGGTTCGGCAGGCGGTCGTTGTCGGCGTCGGCGTATTCCGCGTATCGGTTTTCTGTCCCCGTTGTCATGGCCGGCGGGCTCTGACATAATGAAGCGCATGAGCACGGCAACATGCAGTGAATCTGAGGACGGCGTTGGAGACGCGCAATGGATCGGACAGTTCCTGAAGGAGGGTTCCGAACCGGCGTTCCGTGCTCTGGTCGACCGGCATTCGGGCATGGTCTATGCCGTCTGCCTGCGCGGCCTGCGCGACAGCCATCTGGCGCAGGACGCCACACAGGCGGTTTTCATCATGCTGGCCCGGAAAGCGGCCGGCATCCGGAACCCGCGTGCGCTGTCGAGCTGGCTGTTTAGAACGGCGAATTCGGTCGTATCGCACATGAGACGCGAACACCTGCGCAGGAAGCAGCGGGAAGAGAAGGCAGCACGAATGGCCGCGACAGCGCGATTGGGCCAATTTGAAGTCGCGCCGTGGAGCGGGGTCGCCGAGGTATTGAACGAGACCGTCATGGCACTGTGCGAGCGGTACAGGCAGGTCCTGATCCTGCGGTATCTGGAGGGCCTGCCGCGCGCCGATGTCGCGCGCGCGCTCGGCTGTTCGGAGGAGACCGTGAAGAAGCGGCTGGCACGCGGCCTCGGCCAGTTGCGCAGCCGCCTGCAGCGCCGTGGCGTCGCCGTCTCGCTGGCCGCGCTTGCCACGTACCTGACGACCGAGGTCGCTGAGGCCGTGCCGGCCGGCCTCGCGACCGCGTGCAACACAGCCGCGCTCGCGAGTCTGGCTGGCGCACTCGCCCCGGCGGCCGGCAGCGCCGCCGCGATCGCCAAGGGAACGATGCGCATGATGTTCTGGGCCCAGGCCAAGACGGCCGCCGCCGCCGCGTGCGCGGCCGTCGCTGTCGGCGCTGGCGGTGTGGCCGCCTTCGCCGCGTCTCGCCCGGAGCGGCGCGACTGGTCCGAGCTCGAGCGCTACAACTTCCAAATCGAACGCGAAGCGCGGCCCGCCACACGCGACGGGAACGTCGTGCGAAACGGCGGCTTCGACGAGCGCGATGACAGAAAGAAGGCGGCCCCCGCCCATTGGGCGAGTGAGCATCTCGGCACCCGGATGGTCCTCGACCGGCGGTTCAGATATGCGGGCAGCGCCGCGTTGAAGGTGGAAGGCGACATCACGAACTCGGTCAAGGCGCTGCAGCAACTAGCGGGCCTGAAGCCGAACACGCGGTACAGACTGCGATTTGCCGTGAAGACCGAGAACATCGTGCCCGACAAGGGGAATCGATACTACGACTGGGGCGCCTGCGGTGCGAACGTCACCGTATCGGCCGGAAAGGGAGTGAAAGTCTCCTTCCCCCGGCGCGCTTCGTACGTGGGCTCGAAGAGATGGACGCCGCAAGGGTTCGTTTTCGAGAGCGGCGAGCTGGCCGGAGAAAGGCCCAGCCTCAGTTTGGGAATCTACCATGCGAGCGGCACCGCTTGGTTCGATGAGGTGGCACTCGAGGAAGTCGAATAGCGGCGAGCGGCACGAGGAGGGTGCATCAGAATGAACGATCGGATACATGTGGCCTGGCTGGTCTGGCTGCTGGCCTGCCTGCCCTTCAGAGCGAGCGCCGTTACCCTGTTCGAACACGGCAGGGCGACGGCCTCGATCGTGATCGACCGAAAGGCGTGCCCCAGCGTGCGCATGGCGGCCGACGAACTGCGGCGGTATGTCAAGAAGGCAGGCGGGGTCGAGATCGCGATTGTCGACGATGCCGCCCAGGTCAGCGGCGCCAGGATTCTGGTCGGAGCGAGCCGGGCAACCGAACGGCTCGGGTTGAACGGCGACAAGCTGAAACCCGAGGGCTATCTGATCCGGACCGTGGGCGATGCGCTCGTGATTCTGGGTCGCGACGATACGAGTACCGACCCCATGCAGTGGCGTCATCCCCATATGTTCAGGACGAAGGGGACACTGTTCGGCGTCTACGAATTTCTGGAGCGCCATCTCGGCGTGCGCTGGTATTTCCCGGGCGAAATGGGCGAGATCGTGCACCGCGTCGACACGCTTACAGTGGACGCGCTGGACATCGTCGACTACCCGCGGTTCGAGTGCAGGACGATGTGGCCGGTCCTCGCACTCGACATGGAGGAGATGCGCGTGTCGGCAGCAGACATGCAGCTATGGCGGTTGCGCAACCGGTACGGCGGCTCGTACCTCTTTCCCTGCAACCATTCCTTCGGGGACTGGGCGCAACGGTTCGGCAAGTCGCATCCCGAGTATTTCGCGCTCAAGAAGGACGGGTCAAGAGACAACGATCCCGGGGACAAGTATCACGGCCATCTCTGCTACAGTGAGCCGGGCGTGCTCAGACAGTGTGTTCAGGACGCGAAGGACTGGTTCGGGGGCAACGCGACGCGCGGATCCGGCACGTCGGCGGACGGGTTCTTCGCCGTCATGCCGAACGACGCCTACACCGGCTGCGAATGCGAACGGTGCAAGGCCAGATTCAGCAAAGAGACCGAGAACTCGGAACGGGTCTGGGGGTTCGTCGCGCGCGTGGCACGTGAAGTCGCGAAGGAATTCCCGAATGCCAGAATCTCGAATATGTCCTACAACGGGTACCGTGAGTTCCCGCAGACCGTTACCATGCCGGACAACGTGCACGTCAGGGTCGCCGCCGGCAGCCGACGGCTGACAGGCGAGCCGATGGTGAACAACGCCAACCTCGAGACGTGGAGCCAGGCGACCCAGGGCAAGGTCCATCTTTGGGTCTACTGGAACACGCGCGACGGCAAACCGCTCGGGCTTTGCGGACACTCCCCGCACAACGCATGGACCGAGCTGCGCAGCTACGTGGGCAAAGTCAGAACCGTCTTCATCGAGTTCTCGAACTGGAGTACGCATCAGGCCGAACGGTATCGCGGCAAGAAAGTCGGCTACAGCGGAAAGAACGACAGCTGGATGTTCGACCACTTGAACACCTACGTCGCGTTCAAGGCGTTGTGGAACCCCGACTTCGACCTGGACGGGCTGCTCGACGAGTACCACGAGAACATGTTCGGCAAGGCCGCCCCGATCATGAAGCGGTTCTACGACGAGCTCGAGCGGACATACGTGGAGAAAGTCGATATCAAGCGGCTCAACGACTACGCGCTTTGGGAGGAGGTCTACACCGAGGACCGCATGGACAAGTGGGCGGGCTACTTCAAGCAGGCGCTCGCCACGGCGGAAGCCCGAGACCGCGAACGGGTCGCGTTCATCAGGGAATGGCTCTACGGCGAGCTCGAGACGCGGCGCAACGAGTACGAGACGAGGAAGGGCGATATCGATGCGCGGAAACTGGCCTGCCGATACGTCCGCTCGTTCGGCGAAGTGGACGCAGACGCGCGAAAGGAAGTGTGGCGACGTGCGGAAGCCGGCGCGGAATTCCGGCACATCAAGACCGGTCAGGCTGCCGGCGTGCGGACACGCGTCAAGACCGCGTGGGACGATGACCACCTCTACGTGCTCTGCGAATGCGGAGAACCGAAAATGGCGGAACTCAATACGAAATTCGAGAGTCCGGACCTGTGGAAGAATGACGGGGTCGAGCTGTTCCTTGCGCCCGGCGCGGACTATCTCGACTACAACTACTACCAGGTGATCATCGATGCAGCCGGCAAGCTGCAGGATATTCGGTGGACGGACGGAAACAGGAGCGATGAGTGGGGCTGCGGTGCAACCGTCGCGACCCGGCAGCACGCGGATTCCTACGTGATCGAGGCTAAGATCCCGTTCGCCGCACTGGGCCAGGCCAAGCCGGAAGACGACGTGATCTGGCGCGTGAACGTCGGCAGGAACCGGATTCTCGCATCGGCCGAAGACACCGAGGTCTCGACGTGGTCCCTGTTGACGGGCGGATTCCACAAACCCGACCGGTTCGGCCGGCTCTGTTTCGAGAAACCGCCCGACGTCGATGTGGTCACGTTTGACCTGGAATAAGACCGAGCGCCATGGCGGCGGTGGCTGCAGCCTGTATGCCGGCCACTCGCAACGGCCTGAAGCCGCCTGCGCCACGATCCGCCGTTTCGTGGATCAGTGCACGCGCTTCGCGCGATGAACGGCTTGTCGTACGGCTTCGGCCATCGCCTGCATGCGCGCTTGAGCGTAGGCGAGTGCGACGGCCGCTTTCGCACGCGCGTGCGTCGGGTCGCGACCCAACGCCACGATCCGGTCCGCGATCTGTGCGCCCGTGCTGCGGTCGACCTCGAAAATCCACTCGGTCAGCCCGATATCGCGCCACATCTGGCCTTTGCGCGTGTCTGTCGGCTGGCGCACCAGCACGGCCGGCGTACCCGCCGCCAGTGCCATGATCGGCGAATGCATTTCCATGCTCAGCACGGCCGCGGCCCGCGCGTAGACGCTTGCCGCCTCGGCCGTGAGCCAGTAGCGGTCGATCACGGCGACGTGCCGCTTGACATCGTCGGGCAGGCCGTCAAAGAGCAGCGCGCGCAGACGCGATACCACGTACGTCATTTCGGGCACGAGAAACACGCGAGTCTGAACCTGGCGGACCCACTCCGTAATGGCCTCACGCAGCTTCGCATGGTCCAACTCCGCGTACTGCCGGTTGATCGCATCCTTCTCGGCCACGAACCGGTCGCGGCCCGTGTAGATCTCCCAGTACGGCGTATAGCGCAGGCGCGGCACCACGCACAGAAACTTGCCGGGCTCCAGACCGTGCTCCGCCATCAATCGTTCGGCCGCCGCATCGTCGCGCAGATCGAGCGCGAACGTCGCGTCGGGCCCGAATGCCGTCCGCGGCCCGGCCATGCCAGTCGCCTCAAGTGCGGCAAGTGAATCGGTGTCGCGACAGAATATGAATTCGGATTCCGCAAGGATCGTCCTGTGTTTGGCCAGTTCCTCGTCACTGAGCGTGATGCCGGCGAAGCCGTAAGGCTTGTGCGCCTTGCGCGCACGGGCCGCCTCCTTGTGCCCGCAAAGCCCCGGTCCTGACCCGTGCAGGAAGAAGTCGCATTCGGCCAGCGCCGCTGACTGTCGTTCGGGCGTGTCGGCCATGCGCAGGCGCGGAAACCGCGCAAGGAGCATGGCGTGCACGGCATCGCTCAGCTCGTTCGGCCACAGTGTGACCGCCGCCTGTGGCAGGTGCCGATCGAGCAGGGCCAGTATGCCCGGCGTGTGCGCGATGTCGCCGATGTTCACCGTCTGCCACGAGGAACGGAGCAGGATCTTGAGTGAGCCGTCAGTCATAACATGCCACACCAGCTTTCATGCACATGCCGGCGGCATCACGGCCGCCCGGATGACGACCCCGCCGTGCCGGCCGTCCCAGTCCCGCGGCCACGGGGAAGACAGTAGCGGAAGCGGGTCGGACACGTCAAGCCGACCGAGGGAAGGGGCGGGATCGTGCTGTTCCGCGGGTGCCGTGCCGTCCGTGCCCGTGTTTCACGCGGTGTGCGGGGTGAGCATTCCCTTCACCACATCGCCTGAGGCGAGGCCGTCGAACGCGGTGAGGTGCTCATGCAGGGGCCAGCTGTGCGTCATGAGCCGGTCCGCGGGCACGATGCCGCGCTGCAGCAGATCCAGCGCCCAGCCATAGGCCAGGTGCTCTTCGGCCGGCGGTTGCACGATGCGCACGTCGGGCGGCAGATCCCTCCAGCACAGATCGTAGCCGTCCCGTGGCGGTGCGGCGTAGACCGCGAGCGTGCCGCCGCGCTTGAGCACGGCGAGGCCGAGCCGAAGTTGGTCCTTCTTGCCGACGGCTTCGCAGAAGAGGTCCGCGCCGCCGCCGGTGAGTTCTCGCACGGCTTGGACCGGGTCGGGCCCGCGCACGTTCACGCCGTGATCGGCGCCGAGTTCGCAGGCGAGCTTCGTGCGGGTGTCGCGGCGCCCGAGCACGACCACGCAGCGCGCGCCGGCGAGTCTGCTCCAGATCGCGATGCTCAGCCCCGCGATTCCGGTGCCGGCGATACAGACGGTCTTGCCCGCCACGCCGGGCAGGTGCCGGAACCAGCTCGCCGTTTCGCCGAGCGAGATGGCGAGCACCGCATCGCGCAGCTCGGCCCCGGGGCGCACGACGTTCTGACGCTGCGCCGTGTAGTCGCGAGCCGCGGTCCGATCGCCGTCCGCGAGCATGCTCTGCCGGTCGCGCACGATCCCGTATTCGGCGAACCCGCCCCACGCGCTTGCCAGCCCATCGCGCATGGAGCCGGGCCAGATGCCGACCGGGCGCGTGACGCGGTCGCCGGGCGTGAACGATCGGACCTTGCATCCGGTCTCTACGACCTTGCCCACGGCCTCATGGCCGAGCACGCAGGGGTAGCGGTCGCTGTGAAGCTGGGTCCCTGCGATCAGCTCGCGGTCGGTGGTGGAACAAATCCCGCAGGCCTCGATCCGGACGAGGGCTTCGTAGGGTCCGCAGGCCGGGCGCGGGATATCCTGCAGTTCGGCCCTGTGTTCGGCGGTGACGATGATGGCTTTCACGGGCATTCTCCTTAGTGCTCCCCGGCGGCAACGGTCGAACGGCTGTCTACGCGGCATCCCATTCGAACACGACGCCCAGGAAATCGTTCGAGCCTCCGGCGATCATTTCGTAAATCGCGGCAGCATCCGATGATTTCGCGCGGTGGGTGATCAAGGCACGGGTGTTGAGCCGGCCGTCCCGTGCCCAACGCATGACGGCCGCCAGGGCTTGCGGCGTGAAGCCGCAAGGGAAGTAGCAGGTCGGCAGGTGGGAGTGGAACAGGTGCAGATCGAGCGGCGAGGGTGGGGGGTACCACCCCTGGAAGACGAACTTGCCGCCCTTCTTGAGAAGGCGCATCACGTCATTCACGACGGCCGGGACGCTCGAAGTGTCGATGATGATGTCGAAGCCGCCCGGGGTAATGGCCTTCGCCCGCTCGGCCAGATTCTCCGTCGCGCCGTTGATGACCCAGTCCGCGCCGAGCCGCTCGGAAACGGCGAGCCGGTCCGCGACCACATCCGTCACCGCCACCCGTGCGCCCTTCAGCCGGCAGACCTGGAGCGCGTACTGGCCGACCACGCCGACCCCCGCGATCAGCACCGTGGCATCCGCGGGAACCGTCGCCATCTCGATGCCGCGCATCGCCACCGCGCAGAGCGCAGCCAGCGAGACCTCGATCGGATCAACGCCGTCCGGCACCGGCAGGCAGTAGCCGCCGTTGCCGGCATTCACGACGGCATGGGACAGGTGCGTGCCCATCCAACTGTTCCTGCCGTGTGGGGCGGGCAGCCGCGCCTTCGCGAAATTGACCAGCACCCCCTCCCCGAAACCGCGCGCTTTGGCCTCGGCCCCCGCTCGCAGCACGCGCCCGATGCCCATGTAACCGGGCACGTTCGGGAACCGGATCTCCGGCCGCTTGTCCAGAAGCGCCCAGCGTTCCGTGCCCACCGAGACGCCGCTCACTAGCATCTCGACCACCAGATCCGAAGCGGTCGGTTCCGGCAGTTCGATCTCGGTCAGCCGGGAACGGCCCGGCTCCTCGAAGACAATGGCGTGTGCGTTCATGACCGTGCTCCTTTCGGGACTAGCCTATGGGATCTATATGACTGACATGTTCTACTAGTAGACAATAAGATATCAATAAACAATGGGATATTGTTGACATGATACGGATGAAAATGATACTACGGTTGGATCATGGCTTGGCTTAGCCAGATCAATCCGCAGGTGCATTTCGTTTGGAGCGGGCGGTGGTCGGCGGGCAAGGTGGAGCCTTTGCGTACGCTGTTCGATCACGAGTTAGTGGTGTTTTCGGAGGGCAGTTGCGAGGTGGAGGTGGCCGGGCAGACGCTGGCGTGTCCGGCGTGTTCGTTCCTGATTGTACCGCCGGGTCAGCTTCACGTGAGTCGGGCGGGCGAGCCGGGGACGTTTCGGATTTGTGTGCATTTCGACTGGGTATGCCAAGGTCCGTGGTCTGAGGGGCCGCTCTATGTGTTTCGTCCCGGCGTGGTGGATCGGTCGCGCATGCGGCCGGCGCCTGCGTTTGTGCCCGAGCGGCTGTTGCACGGTCCGTTTGACCCGTCCTCGCCGGTTGTGGATCTGGCGCAGACGGTTGCGGCGCGGTGGCGCCGGGGCCGCGGGCTTGACCGGCAACTTTGTCGCGGAGACCTTCTGCAGATCCTTCTGCATGTGTTGTCCGGGTCGGCTTCCAGGGCGCCGGCGGGTGATCGGTCCGCGCAGTTGGCCGTGGCGGTACGGGATTTTCTTGACGGGTTGAAGCCGGGCTACGTTTCGATTCGGTCGGAGCTCGCGCGGCTCGGGGCGAGCTACGAGCATTTGTGTCGGGTCTTCAAGCGGCATTTCGGCATCTCGCCGCTTGGCTACTTCAACAACGCGCGGTTGGAGAAGGCGAAGATTCTGTTGCGGGATCCGTCGAAATCGGTGAGGGATGTGGCCCGGCGCCTCGGGTATGCGGATCCGGGTTACTTCGCGCGTTTGTTTCGGCGCTACACGGGGACGGCGCCGGGGGCGTACAAGGCATTTACGGCGTGACGCGTTTAATCTTTCAACCGCCTTCTGACCGCCGGGTGACGGGCAGGGGTGCGTCAGTTGGTTTCGAGCCAGACTCTGGCGCGGTAGAAGGTCACTCCGTTCGGCAGCATGTTCGTGAAGGAGAAGGGCTGACCGTTGCCCGCCTGCTTCTCGTACCCTGACACGGTGAGCCATGCGCCGTCGTTGGGGGCGGGCGTATGTTGGAGCGCGTAGTATCGGGTCTTACCCTCGTAGCCGGCTCCGATTGCGGGCACCGTCGGAACGGAAACCACGACGTTTGCGCCGGCCAGTTGGAGGTCGACGGCGAAGCAACTCGCCGTGCCGGTCGGGTCGGTGCCGGCGATGTATTCCTCGATGTTCGAGAGCCCGTCGCCGTCCGGGTCGGCGGAGTCGGACCGATCGGCCGGGTCGGCCAGATCCGCCAACTGGGCGTCCTCCCAGGCGTCGGGCATCCCGTCCTGGTCGGCATCCGCCTGGATTGACAATTGACAATTGACGATTGACAATTGAGCGTCGAACGCGAGGTCGCCGCTGGTGAGCGAGCGGTTGAACACCTGCACGGCGAGCACGTTGGTCGCCAGCAGCGCGGGCACGGTCGTTCCCGCGAAGGTATTCGACCAGCTCGCGTTCAGGTTGGAGGCGGCGAACGCGTCGCAGGCAACGGAGTCGCCCGGCTCGCCCTCGACGTTCACCCGCGCGATTTCCTGGCCGTTCAACCACACGATGAATCCGTCGTCGTAGTCGGCGTTCAGCTCGAGTGCCGTGACGGTTGCCGGCTGC
>JAFGHX010000150.1 GCA_016929905.1 Kiritimatiellia bacterium | reverse complement strand
GCTACGCCCCGATTCTTCTGCAACGCGCGCGTCAGGGTGTAGCTTCGTCTGGCGCGGCCAGACTGCGCTACGCCCCGATTCTTCTGCGCCACGTGGACTCAGGGTGTAGCTTCGTCTGGCGCGGCCCGACTGCGCTACGCCCCGATGCGTTGACAGGGAGAGCGTACACCCCCGGCGGAACGGGTGTCAAGTGCGCAGCAGCTCGCAATCACTCTCGCAATCATTCTCGTAATCATTCTCGTAATCATTCTCGTCTTACGAGAATGATTACGACGACGATTCGGATGCGGGCGGTTCGGGGTTCCGTTCTTTCGGGCGCGTATCGCCGAGCACGGCGAGGATGAGCAGGCCGGCGACGATTGCGCCGGCGCCGACGGCCACCTGATGGCTGACGCGCAGCGAGGCGTAGCGCACGCGCCAGATGAACGATTCCTCGAAGAGCTGGTGATAGCGCTCCTGCCCGGCGCCGGCATAGTAGGCATGGACGAAGCGGTCGACATCCGCCAGTTCGCCGTCTCTGACGGCTGTAATCGCGCGTACCACTTGGAACACGCCGAACACCTCCAGGCAGAGCGCGCTGGCCAACATCAGAATGCGATGGCGTTTCATGTCGACTCCCACGACCTTGAACGTTGCCGGGCATTGTATTACGATGCCCGGGAATTTGCCAGCACGGATCGGAGGCGGGTGGAGCGCGCTCATGTATCGGGCAACATCGCGGTTTTGCTGGGGGCTTGTCCTGCTCGGGGTCGCGGCCGGCGCCCGTATCGTACGGGCGGAGGAGATGACGATCGAGGGCGCCGTCCGGCTGTTGGGCCACGCGGAATTCGGGCGCCGTGAGGCGGCCTCGCGTTTTCTGTGGGCGCGCGGTGTGGCGGCGAAGCGGGCGCTCGAAGAGGCGGCGGGGAGCGACGACCCGGAGATCGCCTGGCGAGCCAAGGCGCTGTTGGACAAGATCGGCCGGGGTATCGGGCCGGACACGCCGCCGGCCATCGCCCGGTTGACGGAAACCTACGGGGCATCGGACCTGGACGGCAAGCGGGAGGCGCTGAGCGCGCTGTGTGAGGAAGGGGCGCCCGGTCTCGGCTGCGCGCTTCGGTTGCTGGCGAACGAATCCTACCCGGCGCGTCAAGCGTTGTTGCGCCGGGAAGGCACGCGCCTGTGCCGGGCCGCGCTTGCCGCGCTGGTGCAGGGCGACGCCGAGCGGGCCGGTGCGCTCCTGCGCCTGTGCGCGTGGAGCGGCGAACCGGAGCACCTGCAGGTGTTCGTCCTGCACGCCCTTGTCCGGGGCGGCCTGAAGGAGGAGATCGAGCGGCTGGAACCGCTGGCCGGGAAGGCGCCGGATGCCGCGCGAGCGCTGGCCTATCTGTACAGGGCGGATGCCCGGTTCGGGGCGGCGCTGGCGGCGGCCGAGCGGGCGCAGGACGACGGCCTGCAGCTCGGGCTGTTGCACGAGGCGGGCGAGTGGCGGCGGTTGCTCGAGCGGCTGACGGAACAGGGGCCGTGGGACGAGCGAATCGACTGGCTCGCGCTGCGCGCCACGTATGAGCGGCTGGCCGGCGAGCACGATGCGTGCCGCGCGACGCTGGCCGAAATCGAGGGTATGGTTCCCGCGCACAAGGACAAGGTGCGGGCCGCGGCCGATGCGCTGGCGGCCAACGACGCCTGGGGGCGCGCCGTTCGCCTGTTGGTGGCGGAAGAAAGCGTTGTGGACGCACTGGGGTACCTGCATCTGCTTGAGCAGTTTGACGAGATGTTGCGGCTGGCCGCGCGTCTGACGCCGCAGCAGCGCGCGGAGAAGCCGCTTGCCGTCGCGATTGCCCTGGCGGCGGATCTGCTGGGGACGAACGTCGCGGCGACCGGCGTGGCCGCGGCGACGGACCGCCCGCTGGACGACACGCCCGAGGCGCGTTCGGCTTACGCGTTCAGAGCGCTGAACAACAATCCCGAGCCGGGCAAGGCGCTCTTGACGCTGTATGGCGAACGCCGCCCGGAGGCGGCCGTCTGGTGGGAGTATTTGCGGAAGCGCGAGCCGGACGCCGGTGTGGCGCAGTTGTTCCCGGTTCTTGAACGGATCCTGGGCCCGAAGCCGGAGCGCGCGGAGGTGGAAAGCCGCGCGCGGGAGGCTGCCGCGGCGTGCGGGGATCTGCCGCCGGAGAAGCGCGTGGCGTGGCTCGATGCCGTTGCCCGCACCTGCGAGCGGGCCGGTCTGCATGAGCTTGCGCTCGAAATTCTGCGGGAAAGCGTCGTGGCCGATCAGCCGATCTCGGCGCGGGTCTGGCTGCGGTGCGGGGACATCCATCTGGACCAGAAGCACTGGGTCGAAGCGGCGGACTGCTATGAGAAAGCCGGCAAGGCCAAGGGCGACTGGCCGTTGCCGACGTATCTATGGGGCTGGTGCCTGAAGCAGGCGGGGCAGGCCGAGCGCGGGGACCGGCTGATCGAGTTGGCCACGCTTATGCCGCTCGGCGACGACAGCGCCCGCTGCCGGCTCGCCTTCGAACTGGCCGAACGCGCGGTGCCCGGCGCCGAACAGCGGACGCAGTGGGTCCTGGGCACGGCCCCGTTCGGCAGTCTCAGTTACCGGATTGTCGCGACGGAACTGGCCGTGCGAAGCGCCGAACAGAGGGACTACGCGCGCGCGGCGCGTTGTGGCGAACTGTCCCGATTCCGGCTGGCGGGCAGGCAGGCGGCGCAGGTGCGGCTGGACTCCCCCAATCGCGGCCACCTGCTCGTGCCCGTCTTCGCCGCACTCGCGCATCTCGAAGCAGGCCGGCTGGATGAGGCGCTCCCGCTCGCGGAGCGCGCCGTCGCCGCGCTGCCCGGGTCCATCGTGCCCGCGATCATGGTGTGCCCGGCCCTTCAGCGGCATGGCCGGCCGAAGGCGGCGGAGCGCCTGTTCGAGACGACGTACGCCGCCCTGCACCGCGTGTGCCGGGAGTACCCGGATTCCGCCCACTCCCGCAACGCGCTGGCCTGGCTCTGTGCCAGGTGCCGGCTCAGGCTGCAGGACGGGCTCGTGCACGCGCGGCGCGCCGTTGCGCTTCAGCCCGACCGGTGCGGGTACCTCGACACGCTGGCCGAGGTCCAGTTCCAGCTCGGGCATGACAAGGAGGCGATCGAGCTGATGCGCCGGTGCATCGAGCTGAACCCGGGCCTCGAGTACTACCAGGGGCAGCTTGAACGCTTCACGAAGGGCGATCGGGCCAGCGATCCGAAAGAACCGATCGGGTACTGAGGACGGGCTTCGCCCGTTGGCTCGGGGGACAGTCTTCGTTCTTCCTTTCGACGCTGTTCCGTGGTAGAGGTCTGTTCATGCTCAAGGACAAGCGAGTGGTGGTGGTGATGCCCGCGTACAACGCGGCGGAGACGCTGCTGCGCACGTACGAGGAAGTCATGGCGCAGGGGATTGTCGACTCGGTCGTCATCACCGACGACGCCAGCCGGGACCGGACGACGGAGATCGCGCGCGGGCTGGCCAAGGTGAAGCTGCACGTGCACGAACGGAATCTGGGCTACGGCGCGAACCAGAAGACCTGTTACCGCGCCGCGCTGGATGACGGGGCGGACATCGTCGTCATGGTCCATCCCGATTACCAGTACACGCCCAAGCTGCTGCCGGCCATGGCGGACATGATTGCCTCGGGCTTGTACGCGTGCGTGCTCGGTTCACGGATCCTGGGCGGGCAGGCGCTGAAGGGCGGTATGCCGTGCTGGAAGTATCTGGGGAATCGGCTGCTGACCTTCGTTCAGAACCTGCTGATCGGCGCGAAGTTGTCGGAGTATCACACGGGCTACCGGGCCTTTGCGCGCGAAGTGCTGGAACGGCTTCCGTTGGACCATAACGCGGACGGGTTCGTGTTCGACGGGCAGGTGCTGGCGGAGGTCGTGTGGCTGGGCTATACGATTGCGGAGATCAGCTGCCCGACCCAGTACTTCCCGGAAGCCTCTTCGATCGATTTCCGGAACAGTCTCGCTTACGGAACCGGGTGCGTGTTGACGGCGCTCGAATTCCGGCTGGCGAGGATGGGGCTGCTGAAATCAGCGCGGTTCCCCATGCCCCGCCGTGAACACGCTTAGGGCTTCGTCCTCGAAAACTGCAACGAAGAACAAGAAGTTCTCGGCCCCCAAGAGGTCAGAGGTCAGAAGTCAGATAGGCGGCCCGTGTATGCGGGAAGAGCCGCTGACCTGAAACTTGCTCGAGAACTTACTCGGGAACTTGCTCGAGAACCCCCGCCGCAGCGGCGGGATCGACAAAGATTACGACCCGCCTTCGCTCAGAAGCTACGGCGCGGCAGGCCAAAGCTTACAGCCTGTCCGCCGTGGCGGAACAAAGTTTCCACCCGGAATAATCCGGCGCCGCGCAGCGCGCCGGGCACTTAACTGACCTCTGAACTCCGACCTCTGACCTCTGGGTTGCGGGCTTTGCCCGCACTGGCCTTACCCGCAACCCGGTGAACGTCGAACATCGAACAATCAACGCTGAACGTCGAAATCAGAGGGTTCCCGGATCCGCCGGATAGATCCGGTGGCCGAGCAGCACCGGTCGACGTTCACGGTTCGGTGTTCGATGTTGGACGTTCGCGGCAGCGAATATGTTGATCGGAAAGGCGTGTCATCCGCCCTCGCCGCCCGCCCCTTCGCCCTGCTCATACACCGTCTTTGTCCGGAAGAGGCACGCACCCTTCATCGACCACGGGCGCAACCCGTACTCGTGCATGAACCGGCGGATGACGACCGGCACGCCGTCGGCGGGCGGGGGTGAGAGCAGGGCCCAGTCGAGCCGGTGTTCGCGGATTTCATCCACAAGTTGTTCGAACGGGGCCGAGTTGGGAGAGACCACAACCGGAATGTTCGCGAGGTAGAAGGCGAACACCGGGTCGGGGTAATCGGGAATCGACGATCCTTGCCAGTAGTGGAAGGGCGTGACGAGCGCGCGCTCGCCGGGCAAGGCGACGCTGTTGAGGGCGCAGGCCGCACGGCGCGAAGCCGCCGCGCCCGCCCATTGCCGGAAGTCCGTGCGGCGGAGCACGTCCTCATAGTCGCGCCCGGCGACGCGGGCCACCGCGACCGCGGCGACGACGGCGGCAAGGCCGCGCAGCAGGGCGGGCCGAAGCACGTGCCGCGTCGTGGCCCGCGCCCGATCGGCCAGAGCGCCAGCCCGTCGCGCGAGTGCCGCCGCGCCCACCCCGGCCAGCATGGCCAGGGACGGCAGGAGCACGAGCACGAACCAACTGGCCTTGCCGCGGGCGAGGGTGAGAACGGCGAAAGCCGGCGCGAACATCAGCAGCGGCAGAAGTGCGGCCCGGCTCGGGTTCAGTGCCGCGCGGCCGGGCGGGGCCGCCCCGTTTCCGCGCCACCGCACGGCGGCGAGCAGGCCGCACAGGCAGAGGAGCAGGGCGGCGGGTCCGAGATCGTCACGCAGCCGCCAGAAATAGTAATGCCACGGATACACCCAGACGGCGACTGCGGGCGAGTCGGCCCCCTGCACGAAGGCGACGTAGTACCGCACGCTCGAGCTGAAGAGAGGGTACCACCAGCCCGCCGTTGCCGCGGCGATCAGCCCGATGGCGATGATCTGACGCAGGCGCCGCGGCGGCCTGGCGCCGACCGCCCAGAGGCCGAACAGGGCCGGCGCGAAAAACGCGGCGGTCTCCTTGCTCAGCAACGCCAACCCCATGGCCAGCCCGGCCGTCAGGTCGCGGCGCGCCAGGAACAGGTGGAGCGCGAGCAGGCTGAAGAAGACGGCGGCCGCATCGCGCTTGATCCAGACGTCGAACAGGATGGCGCCCGGCATGACGGCCAGGAAGAACGCGGCCCATAGCGCCGCAACGGTTCCGAACACTCTGCTTGTGAGCCGGAACAGCAGGATGACATTCCCGGCCGAAAAGAGGACGGCGAGCAGCTCCGCTCGCTCGGCGAATCCCGGCCGAAGCGGCGCCAACAGCAGCATGAGCATGCTGAACAGAGGGGGATGCCGCCAGAAGCCCGTGGAGTAGGGGTCCGTCCCGCCAACCGCAAACGCGCGCACCGAGCAGACGTTGAGCGCTTCGTCCCAGATCAGCAGATGGCCGAGCCCGCGTGCGCGCAGCGCCATGCCGAGCGCAACGATCAGGCCCAGCAGCAGCGCCGCGCGGCGACTGTTCCGAGTGGGTATTCCCGTCATCGGTGGTCGAGGATAGGCGCAACGGCGGCGCAGGGCAAGCCTTTCGAAGCCCGGACGCGACTTGCCGAATGCGTTGACAGCGGGCCCGCCAATCTGGCATATAGGGGTGATAAAATATGAGGCCACGTGCCGGCCCCTGTCCCGGCGGGGGCGGTCCGGGTCGACGGAGAGCAGCCATGGCGAACGGTGAAGAGAAGAAGCGCGCCGAACGCGCCCCGCGAATCACGCCTGAGATCGAGAATCTGATGCGCTCGATCGGGCAGGTATTCAGTAACATGTCGCTCTACGGGGTGGCGCACAGCATAACCCGGAGTTCGGTCGACACGACCTATGAGCTGCTCGGCCGGGTGCTGGAAGGCGTCAAGCGCATCAACATCAGTATGAGCGAGGGGCGGATATTGATTGACGGCATTCCGCTCGAACTGAGGAATTCGCTGCTGATCATGCTAGCCAAACGGTTGAACGACCTGGAGATATCGGCCTTTACGCTTGGGCACGGCATGTCGCGCGAGGAGTTCGCGAACCTGATCGACCTGCTCAGTGTCGCACCGGAACAGATGCGGGAGATGGGCCAGTTCGCCGACGTGGTGGCCGAACGCGGGCTGCAGCACGTGCAGGCGGAAAAGGTCATGTACCAGCAGGTGAGCGAAGGCACGGTAGTCGTCGACAAGGACGAATTGGCCAAGAAGGAGGTCGCGGCGGCTGCGGCGCCGGCGATCGATCAGATTGTCGCCTTTCTCAAGGGCGACGTGTCCGCCGACGGCGACAAGGCGGCGGCCGGCCTTCAGAACGTGGCGTCGGATGCCGACAAGCTGGCCGAACTGATCATGGAGTCGGCCGCGGTCCGTCAGAAGGACCCGAACATCGGGGAGGGTGAATCGCTGGCCAACATCGTGGTCGGGTGCCTGCGCCGGACGTTTCAAGGGCTGACCAAGAACCCGTCGGCCAGGACACAGAAGGGCCGCAAGGCGGTCAAGAAGACCCTGTTCCTGCTGGAGAAGGAGTTGCTGGACAAACTGCGCTCATTCTCGCAACACGGCGAGGACGCCGAGGCCGACAGGCTCATCGCCCAGGCCATGGAGGAGATGCAGGAGGAGATGGAGATCGACACGCTCGCCGCCGATTACATGAAGAAACGCAAAGCGGCCGAGCAGGTGGAAGACCGGGTCCGGCGTTTCATCAAGAACCGGGGCGAAACGCGATTGGCCGAGACCGAGCTGGAAGCCAAACTGCGGGACGGAGGCCTGACTCCCGACGGCTGGCGCGAACTGGTCGTCAAGAGCGGTGCCGCGCCCGCCGCCGGCATGGGCGGCGGGGCCGGGCCCGGCGGCCAGGATCCCGCCGCCGGGTTCGGCATGCTCGCCGCTCTGCTCTCGCGGCTGGAGGAAAAGATCGAGTCGGCGGCCAAGGCCCCGGGCGAGACGAGCTCGCAGGCTGCCTTCAACAGTGCCGTGGCCCAGGTGAGCGATGAGGTCAGCAGTGTGACCGAGAAGACGGCGCAGAAGATCGACCGGCTCTCGGAGCAGGTTCAGAAGTCGGTTGACGACGCGCCGCCGGACATGGCCGAACTGGACAAGGGGACCGGGCAACAGATGTCCAGACGGCTCCTGTTCGCCACGCTCTCGGAGATCGTGCAGGAGTTGCGCCAGCCGCTTTCGGTCGTCAATGCGTCCGTCGGGATGATTGCCAAGCGGCAGCTTGGCGAGGTCTCGGTGTCTCAACAGGAGATGCTGAATCTGGCGGCGAACAGCGGCGAACGCATCGAACACCTGATCGACAAGCTCGCCGAGATCTCCGGCATGCCCGACACCGTGCACCCGGACCAGAGGATCGTGAAGAACCTATACGAGAAGGAGTGACCTTCTTCTTCGTCTTGCGCCTTGTCTTGCTCTTCGTCTGCCAGGGAACTTGCTCGAGAACCTGCTCGAGTAGGTTCTCGAGACGAGTTCTCGAGTAAGTTCTCGAGGCAAGTTCGGACGGTTGTTTTTGCGGTCTGGGCGGGATCTTCTATCGCCCTCTCGACCACCAGTGGCGGTGTGTCTTGCCGACGGCCGGGCAGCCGGCGGCGCGGATATCGGCAAGGAACTCGCTGTCGGGCGGCAGGGGCCAGACGTGGAGCTGGCGGCCCGGCGGCAGGATGGCGGCCAGCCCGCGCCCGAGCGCGCCGAGCACGGCGTTCTCGTCCGCCTCCGGTCGCAGCACGACGACGAGCACCTGCTCGGGTGCATTCATGACCCCTAGCGCAAAACACTGAGGCAGGTGCGCTTCTTGAATGCCGTCCGTCTGGGCGGCGAGCCGCCCGATCGCCCGGACCAGGGCCCGCGACATGGGCCTTTCCGGCGAGCCGACCAGCACGCTGGTGCCCGGCGGCATCCGGACGGGCGTGGGCGGGTTGTTCTCTCTGGGATCGGCGTTCATCTTAGGGCCTGCGCTACCCGCAACGTTGGAAGGTTGGAAGATTGGAAGGATGGCAGGCGCGTCTCGTCTGTCCCCTTCATCCATTCATCCACTCTCCCCTTTTTCCGTTCGCTTCGTGGGCGAGCCCTGTGTCATTCCGCCGGTTTCTGCGGCGGCGGCATCCCGGGATAGTTGCCCGTGATCTCGCCTTCGATCTTCCCCTGGTTCAGGAAAACCAGTGCCTTGATATCCAGCCCGTTTCGAAGCGCGGCAGTCGGTTGGACGGTGAGCATTTGACCGCGGAAATAGACCTTCCCCTCGATCGTGCCGTGTAGCTCCGCCATCTGGGCGACGATCCCGATATTCGTCGTGCTGTTGCCCATGATCTTCACGATCTGCGCCCCGTACAGGGTCGATTGGGTGATGTCCGCTCGCACCTCGAGCGGCGGGCCGCCAAGCGGCACCACAACTTCTTTCTCGAAGCCGACGCGGCGCAGTTCTTCGAGATACTGTTCGCCTTTCTTCCGGACGATGAAGGAGAAGGTGAAGACGGCGATCACGAGCACCAAAATGACGACGAAGCACCCGATTCCGCAGCCCAGCCCGATCTTCGCCCCCGTCGACATGCCGCGTTTTTCGTTCTGTGCGCTCATGCTCCCTTCTTCCGCTCCGGTTCGTCGCGGTCGGATGTCGACCCCTCCGGATGCTACTATGCCCTTCGCCGACAAGGGAAGGAAAATCATGCCGGCGCGCATAAGGCTTGTAATCGCGGCATGGGTGGGGTAGACATCAGAGGTCAGAGGTCGGCTGTGACGGGGGAGCCGCTGAGCGCTGGTTACTGACCTCTCGGATGCGGGCAACGCCCGCAACCCGTGCGTTTCGCCCGGCCACCTGTCCGGCGTGGCTGAGCGGGGAAACGCGTGGTGGTCCGTTTTTCGATCGCCGTTCGGAGAGTGTGCAGCCGGGCTATGCCAGCAAGAGAGACCATTCGCCGATTCTTCTTTCCGGCCCTGACCCGCGGGCTGGCGATACGGGTCGTGACCGTGGCGGTTGTGGCGTTTCTGTTCTTCCGCTACGTCTGTCTTCCCGTCCGCATCCACGGCCAGAGCATGGCGCCCACGTATCGGGACGGCGGCTTCAATTTCTGCTGGCGGCCGCGATACGCGTTTGCCGGGCCCGCGCGCGGCGACGTGGTGGTGGTGCGGTTGGCGGGTAGGCGCGTGACGTATCTGAAGCGGGTCGTGGCCGTGGCGGGCGAGACGGTGGCGTTTCGGGGCGGCCGGCTGCTGGTGAACGGGAAGGCGATCGAGGAGCCGTACGTGAACGGGCCTTGCGACTGGGAATTGCCCCCGCGCGCGGTCGACGCGGGTCATGTGTATCTGATCGGCGACAACCGGCGCACGTCCATGCACAATCATGCCTTCGGGCAGACCCCCGTGCGCCGCATTCTGGGAGGGCCGCTGTGGTGAGAGCGAAGCACGTTGTCGTCGTGTGCGGCGCCATCGTCCTGCTCGGGCTGGCCGGCTGGCGCCTGCTGCAGACCGACCGCCGCCAGGTCGCCCGCCAATTCGATCGGCTCGCGCAGTGGGTCTCGAAGCGGGCGCGGGAGCAGGCGCTGGGCACGGCTCTGAAGCTGCAGGGCGCCGACACGCTTTTTGCGGAAGAGGTGGAGGTGGCGGTCGGGGAGCGAATGCTCGCCGGCCGGTACACGGTGCGGGAACTCGTGGGCCAGGCTGCGCTGGCGCGCATGTCGTTCGTGGAATTGGCGGTGGAGTTCCATGATCTGGCCGTCGAATTTCCGAGCAACGGCGTGGCGCACGTCGTCTGTACCGTGCAGGTGACGGGCAAGTTGACCAACGGGGAGCGCGTGGACGAGCCGCGAGAAATCGAGTGCACGCTGGAGAAGACCTCGGGCCGCTGGCTGTTCAGCGCCTTTCGGTCGGTGGATGTGCTCAGGAGGTGAGCGATCGGTGAACACGCACGGTCCGCGGATTGCGGAGCGTTGAGGAGGCACGATGAACAACGGCGGCGAGGCGGTCGACCCGCACACGCATCTGCCCGTGCGGTTCATTCCGACGGACGACCCGGAGCAGGAGCCGGAGGCCGGCATGGCGCTGTGCCTTTCGGGGGGCGGCTACCGGGCCATGCTTTTTCACGCGGGGGCGCTCTGGCGCCTGAACGAGCTGGGCTACCTGCCGAAACTGGCGCGGATCTCGAGCGTGTCCGGCGGCTCGATCACCTCCGCCATGCTGGCCCTCCGGTGGGAGGCGCTCGCGTTCGACGAGGACGGGGTCGGGCAGGCGTTCGAGGCGCAAGTCGTGGCGCCGATCCGAGGGTTGGCCCGGCGGACCCTGGACGTGCGCAGCGTGGTGGGCGGCGCGCTGGGACCGGGTTCCATCAACGAGTGGGTCGTGGCGGCGTACCGCACGCATTTGTACGGCGATGCGACTCTTCAGGACATGCCGGATACGCCGCGGTTCGTGTTCAATGCGACCAACGTGCAGTCGGGCGCGCTATGGCGGTTCATGAAGCCGTACATGCGCGACTACCGTGTCGGCGAGGTCAGGACGCCACGCGTCGCGCTGGCCGCCGCCGTGGCTGCCTCCTCCGCGTTCCCTCCGTTTCTCTCGCCCGCCGTTCTGAATCTCGATCCGTCAGCCTTCACCCCGGGTTCCGGTACGGACCTCCAGATCGAACCGTTCACGACCGAGGTGGTCCTGACCGACGGCGGCGTGCTCGACAACTTCGGGCTCGAAACGGCCTGGAAGCGGTACGAGACGGTGCTGGTCAGCGACGGCGGCGGCCACATGAAGCCGGAAGGCGCGCCGAAACACGACTGGGCGCGGCACACGTTCCGCGTCTTGAGCATGTCGAACAGCGAAATCCAGATCCTGCGCAAGCGGCAGCTCCTTCAATCGTACCGGCTGCGCGAGGTCGCGGGCGCCGCGCCGGACGAACCGTTGCTGAGGCTCGCGACCCGCCAGGGGGCCTATTGGGGTGTGCGCAGCGATATCGCCAACTACGGGCTCGCCGACGCGTTGGACGCGCCGTTCGACAAAACGCTGCCGCTCGCCGAGATCGCGACGCGTCTCAAGTGCATCCATGAACCGACGCAGGAGCGGCTCGTCAACTGGGGCTACGCCATCTGCGACGCCGCCATGCGCAAACACGTCGATGCGGCGCTGCACGCCCCGCACGGATTCCCCTACGCCGGGGGGGTGGGGTAGGGGGGAGGGGGGAAGAGTGGAAGGGTGGAAGAGTGGAAGGGTGGATGGGTGGAAGAGTGGATGGGCGATGGGCGATGGCGGAGGAAGGACACGAGAATTGGATGGTCATAATCGTAATCGCTGATCCGGGGGCGGAGCCAGGCGTTCGTTGAACTCCCGCTCCGCGATTGATCGGCGATTACGAGTGAGATTAGGACAGGTGAGAACGCTCTCAGGTCTCAACGATGTTGGGTTGGAGGGCCGGCCTCTCCGCCGCGGGCGGATCTTCGACGTGCCGGCCGCAGGGGTTTTTCCCCGGAATCCAATGTCAAGATCTGTTGGACGCCCTGCACCAGGATTGGTGCATCGACCATTGACCATTCTTCACGGCGTTTCCTTGGCCGGCTCGATGAGGAACAGGCCCGTGGTGACGGTCCAGGCGTCTTCGAGCTTGACGCGCCGCTTCTCGTGGCCGGCGCCGAAGCTGTTGGAGTAGAGCAGCTCGGCTGTCTGTCGGTTGTAGCCGATGATCAGGCACATATGCCCCCCGAACACGCTCCAGAGCGGCGGTTTGCCTTGCTCCACCGCGCGGACGATCGACGCGTGCCATTGCCCCATCGCCGCGCGGTCCTGCAATCGCACGCTTTTGAGCAGTTCGCCGTCCATCTGCCGGTAGACCGTCGCCAACGGCGTGCCGGTTTCGGCCGTGAGCATGGGGCGCCGGCGCATCTTGGCGAGCCTGTTGTAGTCGTTGACCAGCTTGGCGCGGTCGTTGCGGCTCACCTCATAGAGGGTTTCGGGCCGGCAGCCGAGCATCACGGCTGCCGCGCGGAAGCCCTTGAGCATGACGTGCAGGCCGGTTCCTGACGACGCCGAGGTCAGGGCGAACTGGGCCAGGTCGTGCTGGTCGACGCTGCCGCCGTAATAGCGCAGGACGCGCTCGGTCGTGGCGACGGCGCAGTACGCCTTCTGGCCCTGATCGATCATCGGAATGCCGTCGACGAACACGTCGCCGTTCGGCTCCCGCTTCACGGCGGACCGCAACCGGCTCAGGGAGACGGGGTCCAACCTGGCCGGCATCGCGGGGCGCGCGGTTCTGGCCGGCGTCCTTTCGGGATCGATCTCGGCGAGCCGCACGCGCAGGTATTCGCAGCGGTACGGCAGCCCGTACGCCTCCGCACCGCGCGACTCGCCCCACTCGAGCCGGATCCAGTGCCGGCCATACACCCACTGCCGGCCCATGAACCGGGCGTAGGACGACAGGCTCTCCCCTTTCAGGGCGATGGGATCGGCGTCCGTCCAGGTTCGCAGTTTGGCGACGGCAAACGCAATCAGGTCATAGAAGGCCCGCTCTTCGATCTCTCCGGAATCGCCGCGGTTGTAGAGCGATACCGTCACCTCGTTCAGCGTGCCGTCCTCGAATGCGGCACAGGCGTCGTGGACCGGCATGCTGAGGAAGGCGAGCGCCGCCTTGTGCGCCCGCGCGGCGTCCTTCTTGTTCGGTTCCGTCCACGCGAAGCCGTGCGCCGCCATCCGCTGCATGAAGGCGTCCGGATCCGCCTGCCAGATTGTGGCGTCCGGCCCGAACAGTTGCTCCAGTCCGAATTCGCCCGCCGCCGACGCCCATTGCGGGGTGAGCCCGGCGGCCGCCAGCGTGCAGACCATGCAGACAAGAGGCAGGTGCGTCTTCATCGATTTCTCGAGCGGGCAGATTAGCAGAAGAATCAGGTGCTGCCCACACATTTCCGGCCCCGAGGCGGCGTCCCGATGCGCCGCGCCATTGGGAGGACGCGCCCGCCCTCTGTTTCGAGCATGGCATGAAGGCTTGTCCTGACCGCCTGTCCGTGCTAAGCTATTCGAGTTCTGTTTCTTTCGACGTCAACCGTGTCAGCCCGCTTGCACCAGGAGGAAATCCCGTGAAGCAGTCTCGATCCCGGATCCACGCCAGCAGCGCCCTTTTTCGCCGTTTCGCAGCCGTTCTAGTGATTCTGGCCATCTATGCCCCGGCGTCTGTGGTTGCCGTTGGTGTGCAGATCGCGGTCACCCCGGCCACGATCGGCCGGGAGACCAATCTCTGGGTGGATATCGATGTCACGAGCGGCGCCGGGCCCGAGTTTCTGCTCTCGCTGCACGTGGACGTGAACACGAACGGGACACTGGACGCCGATGATCAGTTGCTGGCGGCGTTCCCGGTCCGGGACGGCGTCACCAATGATCTCGGCTCTTCCGTGATCGTGGACGACGACGACGCGACGGTGAACGGCGAGATCCACACCTCTATCCCGTATTTCGGGCTGGACTGCATTCTGCATACCGTAGGCCATTACCTGTGGCAGGTGACGGATCTGACCCATACGGACTCGGCGACGACACCGTTCCAGGTCACGCAACCTCAGACGACCGTCTGGGTCACCGGCCAAGTGGCTGACGCGCTGACCGCGAACGGCGTTCCGGGCGCCGTGGTGGGTCTGTTCCCGCCGTTCGAGCACCTGGGCTTTCACCCGCGCACGTTCACCGACACGAACGGGACTTTCGTTATCTATGTTCCCGACGATTTCGGGACGAACGGCGTGCAGGGGGTCATGGCTTTTGCGCCGGGCTACTTCGCGGCCCCCACCGATCAGGACGAGAACCTGTTCTCGGCCTACGCTTTCACCGGTGCGCTGCAGCCGAGCGGCAACGCGTTGACCAATGCCTTGCTGTTGGCGCCGGCCATTCCGAGCGTGCTGTACACGGTGAGTGGCCACATCTACGACGAAGAGATGAACGGCGTGCCCGGCACGCTCGTGATCGCCGAACAAGACAGAGGGGAAGAGGAAGACGGGGACGACGACATGTGGGCGTGGGCCGTGACGGATACGAACGGCTACTATGAGCTCCCGTTCCCCGGCGGCATGGACGTGTGCGTGCTGCCGATGGAGACGTTCCTGAATCCGCGCGGGCTGGTGGGGGCGGAGCGGGTCGAGACCGTGGCGGGCGACGTGTCCGGCGTCGACATCACCTGCCCGTCCGCCACCACGCTGGCCCGCGCGCGGGTGACAGAGGGGCAGAGCGGCGACCCGGTCGTCGGCGCGCAGGTGTTCTTTGAGACGGAGGAGCACGCCGCGGCCGGTTATACGCTCTCCGACGGGTACTACGAAATAGGGGTCATCGCCGACACCAGCACCTGGGTCGAATGCGACATGGAAACGCTGGTACCTCAGGGCTATGTGTGCGAAGACAACGAGTATGAAGGGTTCGACGTGCCCGGGTCCGGGCTCTTTACCGACGCGGTGTTCGAGGTGTCGGCCGGCTGCATCGTCTCCGGCCGCGTGTATGACGACCAGACCAACGGGCTGCCCTGGGGCGTCGTCGCGGCGTTTGAATTCGGCGGCGGGCAGGAGCAATGGGACACGGAGTACGAAACCCAGGTCGCGTTCGACGGCACGTATGAGATTCTCGTGCCCGCCAGAACGAATCGGCTTTTCGCCGTGGACTTCGACGGGCGCCTGCCTCAGAACTACGACCGCAAGTATGAGTTCGAGTCCGACCAGGCGACGCCGGTCGTGTCCACCTCCGACGTGAGCGGGATCGATTTCTACCTCGAGGCGCCGGCCTACGTTCGCGGACAGGTGGTGGGCGATGCCGCGCCGCTGGAAGGGGTCCGCGTGGAGGCGTTTGTGATCGCGGATGAGAATTGGAGCTGGCGCGGGTGGGACGAAACGGATGCGTCGGGCAACTACGAGCTCGAAGTGCCCGGCGTTACGAACCTCACCGTGATCGCCGATCCGAACAGCTCGACTTCGTTCTGGATCCGGACCACCTACAGCAACGTGCTGGACACCGGCGACGCGACGCTGGTCGAAACGCAGCCGGGCAGTCCCGCGGAGAATATTGACTTCGACCTGTTCAAGGGCGGCCGGCTGGAAGGGACCGTCTCGCAGGAAGGCGCCGGCGCGATTGAGGGCGCCTGGGTCAGCGCCCATACGCCGGATGAGAACGACTACGACGTGCACGGCGAGTCCACCGAAAGCGACGGCAGCTACAGCATGGCTTTGACGGCGGGCACCTACCGCGTCCGTGCCTGGGCCGACGGCTGGCTCACCGAATACTACAACGACCACTCCACGTTCGAGCGCGACAGCGCGGACATCGTTACCGTCAACGTGGAGACCGTCACGGCGAACATCGATTTCGGGCTGGAAGAGCCCAGCTACATCTCGGGCAACGTCCACGACGGCGGGACGCCGTTGAGCGGGTTCGAGGTGCAGGTGCACTACGTGCCGGACACGAACGACGTGTGGCAGCGCGATTACATGGGCTCCGACGAGACCGACGGCGCCGGCGACTACACGGTGGGCGTACCGGCGGGTTCGAACTACTTCGTCGAACTCAACCCGAACGGCTACTACCTGTGGCAATACTGGAGCAACACAACGGACGCCGCCGCGGCCACGCTGTTGACGGTCGGCCCGTCCGAGACCGTGTCGGGAATCGATTTCGACGCGGAAATGGGCATGCGGATTTGCGGGACCGTTCTGGACGAGAACAGCAATCCCCTCGAGGACGCGCCGGTCCAGGCCTACACCCGGGACGAGGACCTCCTGGAATATTTCGTGTCGCAGGCCAACACGGACGACGCCGGGAATTACGAGCTGGCGCTGCCGGCCGGCACGAGTTACGTGGTGCAGGTGCGGTACTACGAACCGGAGAACTGGTATCCTGGGATTTACTACGACAACACGTTCTTCGGCGCCCTCGCGCAGGAAGTGGAAACGAACGCCGGCGCCACGGTCGGCGGCGTGGATTTTCAGATGACGCCCGGCTACCGCATCACCGGCACCATCATGGACTCCGATGAGGTGAGCCCCTCGCCGAACAGCTGGTTCCGCGCGTACGACAGCGGCACGAACTGCGGGTTCTATGCGCCTACCGCCACGGACGGCTGGTACGAGATACTCGTCACGACCAACATCGCGCTGATCCTGGAGGGGATCGGCGGCGATCGCCAGGGCGAGTACTACGACAACGTCTACGCGTTCGGCGACGCCACCGCCATCCAGTCGAACGCGTTCGTTACCGCGCGCGTCGATTTCGTCCTGTACGGCTCGACCGAGGACTCCGACGGCGACGGCGCCTACGACTGGCAGGAGGACACCGTGCCCGACGGGACCTACAATCCCGGCCAGGACTACTCCGACCGCGCCACCCAGGACACCGACGGCGACGGCCAGAACGACGGCGAGGAATGGGTCGCCGGCACCAGCCCCCAGAACACGAACAGCCTGTTCCAGTTGACCAATGCGGTCGTCGGCGGGGGCGGAACCGTCTCCCTGCAGTGGGAGGGCGTCGCCGGCCGGCAATATGAGATCGTGGCGACCAATGTGCTGAAGGATGCCACCAATGCGTGGGAGGACGTAGGCGTGACCAATCCGTCGGTCTCCGGCCCGATCTCCTACGATATTCCGACGGGCACCAACGAGCATCAGTTCTATCGGATCCGGGTGTCGAACCCGTAAAGTGGAAGCGGCGTCTCGCCGCTTCTGCCGGGCCAAAGGTCCGGGCCTCCCCGGCGGAGGCGCTGCCGGGGCGAGGAATCGGCGACCGGCCGCCGCCTTCAGCTACGGCGGACACGGCCGCCGCTTCCACTTTGATCTGTTGCCGCCCCCTGTTCCCTCCGCTACAATCCGGCCTCATGCACGACGTCATCGAAGGCCAAGGGCTCTGGGACGCCCGTCTGTTCCGGTTCGATTCGCTGCCCTCCACCAATACGTGGGCATTGGCGCATGCGGATTCGCTGCGCCACGGCGACGTGGTATGGGCCAGGCGCCAGACCGCGGGCCGCGGGCGGTTCGACCGGGTGTGGGTGAGCCCCGGCGACGGGTGCCTCACACTTTCGGTCCTGCTCTCCCGGCCGCACGTCGGCCCGCTCGCGCCGAACCTGGGCCAGATCGCCGCGGTGGGCGTTGCCCGGACGCTGGCGACGTACGGGCTCGAGCCGCGGCTGAAGTGGCCGAACGACGTCATGGTCGACGACCGGAAGATTGCGGGTATCCTGGCGGAGAGCAAGACCGATTCGCCGCTGTTCGTGCTCGGGATCGGGCTGAATGTCAACCTGGGCCCTGAGGATCTGCGGGACCCGCGCATCGAACGCCCCGCCACGGCCGTCTCGCTTGCGGCGGGGCAGCCGTACGCGGTCGAATGCGTCAGAGCCGTACTCATCGCCGAACTGCAGAACGTGCTCGACGAGACGCGACGGACTGCGCGCCCGGGCCTGATCGCCGCTTGGACGGCGCTTGACGACCTTGCCGGGCGCGAGGTGGAGGCGCTCGCGGCGGGGCGCGTCGTGCGGGGGCGGTACCTGGGGCTGGACGACGAGGGGGCCATTCGCGTTCTTGACAGCCGGGGCGAAGAACATACACTATGGGCGGCCGACGTCGACCGGATCCGTGGAAGGGGGCCGAGTTGAACCCCGCAAGCGCCCGTCGCGCCCGGCCGGAGAGCACGAATGAACGCGCGCAAGGTCTTGTCGGAAGAGACGATTTCGCTCGAGCTCAAGAGCTCCAGCAAGGAAGATATCATTCGCGAGATGATCGACATTATGGCCGCCGCCGGCAGGCTTGAAGACCGGGAGGCGGCCCTGGAGTGCGTCCTGGCGCGCGAGCGGAAGATGTCGACCGGCATGCAGCATGGCATCGCCATCCCGCATGGCAAGACCGATACCGTCTCCGACATCGTGGCTGCGCTCGCCCTGAAGAAAGAGGGGGTCGACTTCGGCTCGCTCGACGGGGAGCCGTCAAAGATATTCATCATGACCATATCGCCGGCCAGCCGCAGCGGGCCGCACATCCAGTTTCTCGCCGAGATCAGCCGCGCGCTCTCCAATCCCGGCGTGCGCAACCAGCTCCTGCTCGCCAGAAGCCGTCGCGATGTCGTCTCGCTGCTGGCGTGAGACGGGTGAAGCGGCGTCCTGTCTCCGCCAGTGCTGAAGGCGGCGGCGGGGCGCCGCTTCGCTCGGGCCGAAAACCCGGGCACGCGCTCGCAGGCCGATGCGCTCGGTTGCGCCGCCGCTGGAGAACCGGTTGCCGGGCCCGGAACCGTGAAAGGAGTGACACATGACGACAGACAGCGAAATCGAACTCGTCGTGCCGGGAATTCAGCCGCCTTTGGACCCGGGGTTCCGGCCGGCCGTGTTGGCCAACCGCGCGTTTCAGAAGAAGGTCGAGGCGGCCGGCGGCGGGGAACGGCTCGTCATCGGGATCGAGGCGGAGAGCGGAACGATCTCCACCTTTGAGACCCGGGTCCTGCCGGCCGACCACCCTGCGGCCCGCGCCAACCTGTTCTATGCCGAGCGGCTCGTGAAGTTCCTGCTGTGGCAGCGCGGCGGCTGGCGAATCCTTCTCGGCGGGCCCGCGCCGATCGGCGCTCACATCAAGGCGGCGTACGCCGCGGGCGGCCCGCGTGCGTTCGATGCGGACTTGATGGGCGGGGTCTACGAGAAGACGTTCACCGTCGATGTCATGGCCCCAGAGGCCGTGCCGCCCCCCTCCGAAAACCCGCGCCCGCTCGGCCGGCATCTGGACGGGTGCCGGATCGGGTTCGATCTCGGCGCCAGCGATCACAAGGTCTCCGCCGTGCAGGACGGCGAACCTGCCTTCAGCGCGGAAATCGTCTGGGACCCCAAGAACCAGACGGACCCGCAGTACCATTACGACCGGATCATGGCCGCACTGCGCAAGGCCGCCTCCCATCTCCCGCGCGTGGACGCGATCGGCGGCTCTGCCGCCGGGATCTATATCAACAACCGCGTCCGGGTCGCCTCCCTCTTCCGCGGGATTCCCAAGGACCTCTTCGATTCCAGGGTCCGGGACATGTTCCTCGACCTGCGGAAGGAGTGGCAGGGCATCCCGTTCGAGGTGATCAACGACGGCGAGGTCACCGCGCTGGCCGGCTCCATGTCCCTCGAGACGAACAAGGTGCTCGGGGTCGCCATGGGCTCCAGCGAAGCGGCCGGCTATGTGGACGAGAACGGCAATATCAAGGGATGGCTCGATGAACTCGCCTTTGCCCCCGTCGACTACAACCCGGCGGCGCCCGTCGACGAATGGTCCGGCGACAAGGGCTGCGGGGTCGGCTACTTCTGCCAGGTCGGCGTGAACCGGCTCGCCGGCATGGCGGGCATCGCGCTGGACCCGGACAAGGGGCTGCCGGACCGGCTCAAGGACGTGCAGGCGCTGATGGAGCAGGGCGACGAGAAGGCGAAAGCCGTGTTCGAGAGCCTCGGGGTCTATTTCGGCTACGCCATGGCGCACTACGCCGATTTCTACGACTATGCAAGCCTGCTGGTGCTCGGCCGGGTGACGTCCGGAGCGGGCGGCGACCTGATCGTGAGGACGGCGGCCGACGTGCTGGCCCGGGAGTTCCCCGAGCTGGCCGGTAAGATCGCGATCCGCGTGCCCGACGAAAAGAGCCGCCGGGTGGGGCAGGCGATCGCCGCCGCCAGCCTGCCGGCCATTCGGAAGTAGGCCTGCACGCCGGCGGGAAGTCGAAAGCCGAAGGTCGAATGACCGAGACGAGGTTCGGGAGGTGCCCTCATGAAGCTGAGCAGCCAGGAAGCCGAAATCTTCATTCCGGATCAGAAAGGCGCGGACGAAGCGATCGGCCGGACGACGCACATGGCGATCGGCGCGCATCCGGACGATCTCGAAATCATGGCGCCGAACCTCATCCTCGACTGTTACGGGCGCGCCGACCGCTGGTTCTGCGGCGTCGTGACCACCAACGGGGCCGGCAGCCCCAGGAGCCTGATCTACGCGGACTACTCCGACGAGGAGATGGCGCGCGTGCGGCGCGGCGAGCAGAAGAAGGCGGCGGTCGTCGGAGAATACGGGGCGCTGGTCATGTTGAACTACACCAGTGCCCAGGTCAAGGATCCCGCCGCGGCCGATACGAAAGACGATCTGAAGAACCTCATAGCCGCCGCGAAGCCGACGGTGCTCGGCACGCATAACCTGGCCGACAAGCACGCCACGCACGTGGCGACCGCCGTGCGCACCATCCAGGCGCTGCGCGAACTTCCGAACGACGCCCTGCCCGAGAAGGTGTACGGGTTCGAGGTGTGGCGAGGGCTCGACTGGATGCTGGACGAGGAAGCGGTGACGTTCGACGTCTCGGTGCGGGACAATGTGTCCGCCGCGCTGGTCAGCCTCTACGATTCGCAGATCAGCGGCGGGAAGCGCTACGACCTGGCGACGATGGGCCGGCGTCGGGAGCGGGCAACCTATCTGGCGTCGCACGGGACGGACGAAAGCGCGCTGCTGGCCCTGGCCATGGACTTGACGCCGCTGGTCCGCGACCCCGCCCTCGACATGGCCGCCTACGTGACCGGCACCATCGAGCGGTTCCGCGAGAGTGTGGCCAAGAACATCCGCGCCGCGCAGTAGAAGCGGCGTCTCGCCGCTTCTACCGGGCCGAAGGCCCGGCTTGCCCGGCGGGACGTCGTGCCGCCGGGCGGCAGGGAAGAGCCGCAACGGCTCTTCTACTTCCGCCCGAACGCCATCAGCCCTCGAAGCGCGGTCAGTTTGCGCTCGGCCGCTGCCGCCGTGCGGGCCGGGAGCATCTGCATCAGCACGTTCAGCGAGACATCGTGCAGGATGTGGTCCGCCAGTACCCGCGCCAGGCCCGGGCTGCCCATCCAGATGGCCGTGGCCGAGGCGCGGCCGGCGAAGAGCGCGGCCGCCGCCTCCCGCCCGTCGGCCACGCCGAGAAACCACCTGGCTTTGTGTTCCTTTCGGACCAGGTCGAGCCGCCGATGGAGAAAAACCCGGGCCCGCGCGAACGCGCAGGTGCCGTAGGAAAGCAGAATGACCTCCACGCCGGCCGGAAGCGCTTCGACCTCCGGGCGCAGGGCTTCCAGTTCCTCCGGCCAACAGGTCATCAGCAGCTTCGTGCGCGTCGCGCGGATCATCGCGCGTACCGAGCCGAGAACCGCTTCACGCCCCGCCACCGATCGCGCTTTCAGCTCTTCCCGCGCGGCCGCCAGTTCGGACAGTTCCGGCAGAATGGTCTCGATCCGCTGCTCCAGCCGCCGCTTCAGCCGGCTCAACGCCTCCTCGGGCGGGACGGGCGTGTAGGTCGCCCGTTCCATGCCGTCGCTCTCGGCGAACCCTTTGGCGGCCAGCGATGCCAATGCCTGGTAGACCTTCGGGGTCGGCACCCCCGATCTCTTCGCCACGCCGTAACCGTTGCCCGTGCCGAGCGCAAGCAGGGCGGCGTAGCTCATCGCCTCGTAACGCGTCAGTCCCAGTTCTTCCAGATTCGGCAACAGCGCCTCGTGCTTCTGCATGTAGGCCTCTCCTCCCGTCCGGCGAGCGGCGCCGGGCTTTCGCGCGAACCGCACCGGAAACGGGCGTTCGTCGCCGGTGATTGTCCCCACTCACCGGTATTCGTCCAGTGCCTCGAACATGGCGGCCACATTCTCCGGCGGAACGTCCGGCTGGACGTTGTGTACCTGGCAGAACACAAAGCCGCCGCCCGGCGCGAACGCCTCGACGTGCCGGCGCACGGCGTCCCGCACGTCCGCGACGGTCCCGCGGTTCAACGTTCGTTGCGTGTCCACGCCGCCGCCCCAGAACGTCAGCTCGCGCCCGTACGCCCGCTTCAATTCGCGCGGCGCCATGCCGGCGGCACTGACCTGCACCGGGTTGAGCGCGTCCACTCCGACTTCGATCAAATCCGGCAGGAACGCGCGGACGGAGCCGCACGAGTGGAACAGCAGCGGCGCGGCGAACGCCTTCTTGACGCGGGCGAACAGGAGCTTCTGATACGGCTTCACCATCTTCCGGTACAGGTCGGGCGAAAGCATGGGGCCCTGCTGCGTGCCCAAATCGTCGTTCAGCAGCACGACGTCCACAAACGGTTCGAGCCCGTGCGCCAGCCGCTCGGCGCGCTCGACGTAGGCGGCAACGAGCCGCTCGAGCAGCGCGTGCACCATCTCCCCGTCGGTGAGCAGATCGACCATGAACGTCTCGAACCCGCGCAGAAGCTGCCCCGCCGCAAGCAGGTGGCAGCAGAGGTTCAACACGACGCAGCCGCCCTGTTCGTGCAGAGCCCGGGCGCGGCCGCGCATCGCGGCCGGCTCCTCATCGGCGAAGAACGGCCAGTCGAAGGCCGACAGCGGCCCGTTGCACTTGGCCAGCTCGCCCGGGCTGCGCACGCCGGCCAGAGGCGGATTGGCGGGGTCAAAATACCAGCCGCCGGCCGGCCGCCGCGCGGCGACGGAGCCGTCGCCGCGGCGAATCACGGTGGACCCGTCCGGCGCCGGTTCTTCCCGCCACCGCGCGGGAAGATAAACGTCGAACCCGCGCGGATGCCGGCGCAACGTCCACTGCGCCGGTTCGGGCGTGAGATTCAACGTGTCGATCCCGAAGCGCCCGCGCAGCGCGGCATCGACATAGCTGACATACTGAAACGGCTCGAACACCTTCGGCACGTGCTCCACACCTAGCCCTCGACAGAGGCGTACGTGCGCGCCCGCGGTCAGCCCGGAAGACTCCGTGCCGCCCAGATCCCGGGGTACACGGTCCGCCTCCTCGTGCCGCAACGCCGCCAGGACCCGTTCCCTTCCATTCATCTCCGATCCTCCATTAATAACTACCTAAGTAGTTAGTATAGGGGCAAAGGACGGCGGTGTCAAGGGGATTCACGGAAGCGCGTTCGCGGACGAGCGTGGGGCCGGAGAGCAGAAGAGCCGTCCGGCTCTTCCTCCTGGCGGCACGCAGCGCCCCCGGGGCGCACCCGCGCCTTCGGCCCGGGCGGAAGCGGCGGGACGCCGCTTCCACTTCCCGCCCTCATGTGTCGCCGCCGGCGACGCGCAGAGTCTTGAGGATGAATTCGGTCTTGGCCTTGGTATAGGAATCGCGGTCCCGGGCGAAACGGCGGGCGAGATCCTTCTTTAAGTTGTGGTATTCCCGCGCCACCTCGTGGTGCGTGCGCAGGTAGTCCCGGAACCGGAGCCAGGCCTTGCGGTGCTCGCTGTCGTGTTGCACCAGGTGCAGATGGTGCGTGGTGGCCGGCTCCCCCTTGATGAAGAAGTGGCGCCCGGGCAGGCCGTACTCGCCCTTGTAGCTGTATCCCTGCTTTTCCAGGATGGCGATGCAGGCTTCCAGGTCGCTGAGGCTTCGGATGGCGACCGAGATGTCGATGATGGGCTTGGCCTGCAGTCCGGCGACGGCCGTGCTGCCGACGTGCTCGATGGCCACAAGATGGTCTCGGAGCCCGGCCCGCAGGCGTTTCTCCTCTTCCGAAAACAGCCGGGGCCAATCCTTGGAGTACGGAACAAGGCGGACCGTGCCCTCTTCCAGGCCTATGTCGTCTTTGCCCATCGGCCGCAGACCCTACCACATTTTGCGGCAGATGCAAAGGGCGGATTTCAGGTCAGAATCGCACGGGCTGGCCGGTTGCCAATACGCGGCGTTCTCTGCTATGCTTGGGGCAGGTGGGCGAAACCGCGGCCCGGCCGGCTGCGAAATCGGCCGGGCCACACCGTACGCAGCCGTCTTTCTTCCGGAGCAGCGTTATGACAGATACATTCAGGATTGGCGTTGTGGGGTTGGGGAACTGGGCGCGGAGGGCCTATCTGCCCAACATCCAATTGATGGACGACGTGGAACTGGCGGCCGTCAGCACGCGCAGCGAGGCGAACATGGCGGCTGCGCTCAAGGAGTTGGGGTGCGCGCCCCGCACCTACAACGACTATGCCGCCATGCTGGCTGACGGCGGGCTGGACGGCGTGATCGTGGCGACGAGCGCCGAGAGTCACCGGGAGGTGGCCGCGGCCGCACTCGAGGCGGGCTGTGCGGTCCTGTGCGAGAAGCCGCTGGCGCTGAGCACCGAGGACTGCACGGCGCTACTGGAACTGGCCGAGGCCCGGCAACTCGCTCTGCAGGTCGGCCTGGAATTCCGGCATGCCCCCATCTTCGTCCGTGCGGTCGAGGCCATCGCCGCCGGCGAGATCGGCCAGCCCGTCCTCACCGAGTGCTCCATCTTCCGGAACAAGCGGGACAGCGTGCTGAGCCATCCGGAGCGCTACCTCCAGAACGGGGGTGTGTTCATCGAGTTCCTGTGCCATTACCTGGACATCATGACCTGGTTGTCCGGGGACAGCCCGCTGGGCGTGACCTGCCAGGCCGGCCGGCATCTCGGGACCGAGGTCTACGATCACGGCGCCATAGAGGTGGAATACTCGGACGACATGTTCGGCGTGCTCGAGTATTCGCTGCTGGTCCCGGCGTTTTGCGAACAGTTCGAATTCTGTGTGCTCGGCGACGGCGGCAGAATGCAGATAGCCCCGAAGCTGGGCGAGATAACCTTCATCACCAACGCCGGCAGCCGGACCGACAAGATGGCCGATCCCGGTCATCCGTCGCAGCCGTATCCGGGCAGCTACGAGCAGATCCGTGCCTTCATCGAGGCGGTTCGCTCCGATTCGCTCGTCCGGCCCGACGCCCGGACCTGGCTGCAGGTCATGGCCATGGGCGAGGCCGCCGCCCGGAGCGTCGCCGAAAAGACGCGCGTGTCTCTCGCCGGCGAGGACGACTGAAAGGCAGCGAAAGCGCTCGCCCGCTCGCGGGCGCCCTCGATCTTGCGGAGGCGCAGAGGAGGGGTGGCCGGCAAGGCACGAGTCCATGCAGCAACTTCGAACTGTTTGCGCCGGCACCAACCTTTTGGCAGGCGGGACACGTCATCGCGGCGCAAACAACTCAAAGTTGCTGCGTCCGCCTCTCCTCTCTCTTCTGAAGGCGATCGTTGCGGGAATCGAGGATTGCCACGAGGGGGACCACGGTGGATTCCCTCTCTTGGTTTTGCCTCGTGGCAATCCTTTCGATTCCCGCAACAACCCGCGCCCGTCGTGACGTCCTTGTCCCACGCCGAGCACTCCTTCGCGACCTTCGTGGGCTCGAGCGAGTCCGCGAGCGGGCGAGCGCCTCCGCCTTTCGCGCCCTTTTCGCGAGCTTTCGCGGGCCACTCTTCTCGGCCCGCGCTCACGTTCCGAGGCCCAGTCCGGCCGCTGCGCGGAGGCGGCGGTGCTGCCGAGGCGTGGTCCCGTACCGGTCCTTGAACAGCCGGTAGAAATAGCTCAGGTTGTTGAAGCCGACGCGGTAGCAGATCTCGACGATCGCGTAATTCGTCTGGGTCAGAAGCAGGCGGCTCTTCTCCAGCCGCCGTTCGTTCAGGTACCCGGACGGCGACAGGCCCAGGTGCTTGCGGAAGGAACGCGAAACGTGCGCGTCGCTCTTGCCCGCGGCGGCGAACACGTCCCGCACGCGCAAGTCTTCACCCAGTCGCGTTTCAATCCACGCCAGCGTCCGCGCCAGCCACGCCGGCAGCTCGGCGGACGCCGTTTGGACCCCGCCCCGCTCGGCCAACAGCAGGAACGCCGTCAACAGAAACCGCGCGAATACGGGGCCCCCTCCCGCCGACGCGTAGCAGGCAAACAGCCGCTCGAGCGCCTCCTCGATCGCCGCGACACCGCCCGGCGGCACACTCACGCTCACCGGGCCTGTCCGTTCCACGATGCCGCGTACCCACGCCGTGTCGCCCACAAAACGGCCGAGCCTCTCCAGGTGTGCCGTCGGAAACGCCACGTTCACCATCTCGAATGAACCGCCCCCGATCGCATGCACGTCGTGCTCGCGAATGTAAGTCAGGCAACCGCGGCCCTGCCGGTGGCGTGCACCGTTGATGCTGTGCTGCATCGGCCCCTTCCTCACCCATACCAGTTCCGAGAAGCCCTCATGGTCGTGCAGATCCCCACCATGACGCAGCGGGCTGCGTATCAGATTGATGTGGTACCCCGGGTTCACCCGGAACACGTTCTTCGCCGATAGGGTCCGTGCCGGCATGTCCTTGGCTCTCCCTGCGGTTACATCAAATAAGTTAAATAATCCGTCAGATAATAGCAAGAAAAGATCATATGAATTCATCTACCATTGACTTGTGTCTCCCGTGCCGGCCAGAGAGAACCGCGGCCGACAGGCGGAGAGCGAAGCTGTGCGGCAGGAGGAACCTGGATGACATCGCGAGAGAGACTGCTGGCTGTTTTGAGCGGCGAGATTCCCGACTGCGTGCCTGTCTGTCCGGACATCAGCAACATGGTACCCGCGCGACTCACCGGGAAGCCGTTCTGGGACATCTACGTCTACAAGAATCCGCCCCTGTGGAAGGCGCACATCGATGCGCTGAAGCACTTCGATATCGACGGCGGCTTCGAGATTTGCGGGATCGGAACGCCACACGATTCGAATGGGCGCAATGGGCATCGGGACTGTATCGTGCACCGCTATGCCGACGACCGTTTCGTGACGCAGACGTTCTCGGAAGACACCGGGGAATGGAGCCGGTTCGTGCGCGTGCACACGGCGGACAACCCGCCCGCGAGCAACGTGCTCCCGGAGAAGATCGGGCTGCCGGCCGTGCCGTCCATCTGGGAGGAGATTGAAGGTGTCCGCGAATGGCCGACCGGTCTCGAGCTTTGGCAGAGGGTCAGAGAGGAGATGGGGGATCAGGGGATTGTGGGCATGCACTCGGGCGCCACGACCTGCATGCTCAATCGGCCCGAGGACATCTACGACTACTACGACCACCCCGAGAAGTACCACGAGCGCCGGGAACGCAGAATCGAGCACGTGGAACGGAGTATGGAGAAGATCGCTCAGCTCGACGTCAAGCCGGATGTCCTCTTCTGCGGCGGGTCGGGAAGCCTGATCTGGCAGTCTCCGCAGATCTTCCGTGATCTCGCGCTGCCCGTCCTGAAGCGCGTCACCGAATTGGCACATGACCTCGGCATCCCGACCCACGTCCATTCCTGCGGCCCCGAGCAGGAACTGGTCAGGATGGCCGCGGAGGAGACGCTGTTGACCGTCATTGATCCCCTCGAAATCCCGCCCATGGGCGACTGCAACCTGGCTCAGCTGAAGGCCCGGTACGGGCACAAGCTGGTGCTGAAAGGGAACCTGCACACGACCCAGGTGATGCTCAAGGGCGCGGTCGACGACGTGATCGGCGCCAGCAAGCAGGCCATTGACGACGCCGCGGCCGGCGGCGGGTTCATCCTCTCTACAGGCGATCAGTGCGGCCGCGATACGCCCGACGACAACCTCCATGCCATGGTCCATACCGCCCGGACGTACGGCCGGTACTAGTAGAAGCGGCGTCCCGCCGCTTCTACCGGGCCGCAGGCCAGGCCTCAAAGCCCCCGGCCGATCACAACAAGCCTGCCCGCCACGAGCGAATTGTGGGACGGGCTTTCCAGCCCGGCCCGCACGATCGCGAGCCGATGGGAAATGGGGATGGGCTGTCCTCCACGGGCGGATCAGCCTTCGGCCGAGAAAGCCCGTCCAACGAGTCAGAATGAGCCCCTTCGTGGAGGCCGACGCGAAGCGCGGCCTTCACGAAGTCGTGCTCGATTCCGTTGGCTTCTTCGTCTTGAGAATCTTCAGCTTAGAATGCTTGGCAATATGATCGAAATCCCTGTCGTTGTGAAGCAGTGTAAGATCGTTTTCAATCGCCACGGCAGCAATCATGCAGTCGACAGGTTTGCGGATGGTGATCCCCTTCTTGCGAAGGGCGCGGTAGAGTTCTGCGGCCCGCGCAAAGGTCCCCCGATGCATGGGCATGAAGATGAGCGTCTCCAGATGTTCCTTCGTCTTTCGACACTCGGCATCCGAGCGGATGCCTTGAAGTGTCTCCGCAAGGATGACCCCGCACAGACACAAGTCCTCGTCCTTCTCGATCAATTCTTGGAGTTTGTCGACATGCGGCTCGGAACGATTGGTGAAAAAGTCGATCCAGACGGTTGTGTCTACGAGCACCATTAGACCCGGGCCTCTCGCCATGCCGCCAGATCGCCCTCCCATTTCACAGAGCCCCTCAGCTTGAGCAGACGCCTCTGACGAGCGTGGCGTCGCACCTCATGCAGGGCATAGTCAATAAGCGCCCGCCGCGTCTGGATCCCGGTCAGCTTCTGACACTCTTCAACCAGCTTGTCGTCAAGCACAACATTCGTTCTTCCCATGGCCATCACCTCCCGCTTTCGATACACATGATACGGCAATATGATGTGTATGGCAAGACGTTTGTTTCCGATGGTTCTCCCGAGCTAACGATCGAGCGTGACGATCGTTTCATACCGCGTCCGCGCGGTGTGAAACGTATCTGTCCACGCTCTTGTTATGCCGCGGTGAGCTTCTTGACTCGGAGGTTCTTGGCGTGTTGCTCGGCTTCCCAGAGATCATACTGAACCTGCTGATTCAGCCAGCTCTCCGCAGAGGTGTCGAAAGCCTTTCCGAGACGGATTGCCATCTCGGGGCTAATGCCGGATCGACCGTTCAGAATTGCCGACAGCGTCTTCCTGGAAACGCCAAGTGCCTTGGCCGCGTCTGTGACCGAAATTCCCAGCGGTTCCAGACACAACTCTCGGAGGACCTCTCCTGGATGAGGTGGATTATGCATTCTCATATCTACCGGCTCCTCAATGATAGTCTTCGTAATCGACATCGGTCGCATCCGTGCCCTCGAACACGAATGTGATCCGCCAATTTCCGCTCACGGAGACGGCCCACGTCCCCTTTCTCTTCCCCTTCAGCGGATGCAATCGGAGTCCCGGCAAGGCCATGTCCTGTGGGCACGTGGACGCATGCAGGCGTGCAAGGATTAGCCTGATTCGTGTCTCATGCTTGGCCTGAATGCCGCCCTTCGTCCCCTTTGTGAAATACCGTTCCAGACCACGATGCCGGAATCCCTTTATCATGAGGCCACTGTAACGTGATACGTATCAGGTGTCAAGGACTTTCTTCTGGAGGCATAACGGCGGCGCTCACGGGCGCGCGGCCCCCGCGCGTCCCGTGCAGGGGCTGGTTCGGCTCCGCATCGTTGTCTCGATCGTTGTCCCG
>JAFGHX010000149.1 GCA_016929905.1 Kiritimatiellia bacterium | reverse complement strand
TCCAGGCATTCCCCCAAGCGCGCGCCTTGCCAGAGGCGAAAAGAGCGCCGCCATACGTTAGCGTATTTGCGTCGGGCAGTACTAAGGAATTCGTGTGTCGGCCGAACCGTCGTGGGGCCGCTCTGCGAGCGGCCCACAACCCGAGTCGTCCAGGCGTCCTCGCCTGGACATGGGCGGCCGGGACGGCCGTCCTACTCAGATACACGCAAAGACGGCTGTCACGACCGCAAAAGCCGTCTTAGCGCTCTCTACCGAAAACACATCAAGGCGTGCGTCTCCCGCCCAGACGGAAAGTCTTGCCCAGATGCCCGGCCTGGGCGATCATAACCGTCGGTCGGCGTATTGTCCGGCGCACCCGGCTCGCGAGGACGCTCGCCCTCCAGTCGTGTGCCAAGTGGCACGTCGGACATCGTTGGAGGGCGAGCGTCCTCGCGAGCCGCGTATATCCAAGCGCTTGCGAAGTGCGTACAGACTCAATCCAAACTTGATAGTTGTTGACCGGCGCCGGGAAGCGGGGCGGAGACCGGCCGTAAGGCCCGCGGCCGGCCGTGGTGTTCCCCTCGGCGCGCGAGGGAGGAGAGCGAAATGGCAGGATCGGATCATGTGCCCGCACGACGGTTGATCGAATTGGCCCCGCACGTTCTGGCGCCGGAATCGGCGGTGCGGGCGGGAAAGGCGGCGGCATGGAGCGTGCTCGAACTCGCACTCCGGGCGGAGGCGGACCACGCGTGGTGGGCGTTCCCCGTCCGCGCGGACTTCGTGCACGCGGCGTCGGCGACCCGGCTGTCGGTCAATGGGTTCTGGGACGGAGACAGGAGCTGGCGCGTGCGGTTCGCCTTGCCGCAGCCCGGCGAGTGGACGTGGAGCACGACCTCGTCCGATCCGGGGCTGACCGGCCGGTCGGGCCGGCTGTCGGCCGAGGCGCCTTCCGCCGAACGGATAGCGGCCAACCCCAACTGCCGCGGGCACGTCCGCCCCAGCGGCGACGGCCGCTACTTCGAATACGCGGACGGTACGCCGTGCTTTCTGCTGGCTGATACGCTCTGGGCGGCAAACACCGCGCGGTGCGGGCTGGCCGCCAACGGCGGCGGCCCGTTCCATACCTGGTTGAGCGACCGACTGGGGAAGGGGTTCACCGCCGTGCTCATCCAGCAGGTGCACGGGTTCGGCGATCTCGACCACGATCCCGACGGGCAGAGAAACGAAGGCGGGCACTTGTTCCTCGAGCGCGACCTGAGCCGCCTGAATGCGGCCCATTGCCGGGCGCGCGACGCGCGGTTCGATGCCTTCTGGGACGCCGGCCTCGTCTGTGCCGCGCCCGTCGCGTGGTGGGGCAAGACCAAGCACTGTGTGTTCAGCATCGAGTGGGCGCGCCGGCTCAGCGCCTACCAGATGGTACGCTACGGCGCCTACGGCCCCATCTGGTGCATATCCGGCGAGTACCAGTACACGTTCCGCGACTGCGGCTGGACGGCAGCGGACCTGGACTCGCTGGGACAGGCGGCACAGAGCTGCAACGCGTTCCGCCGCCCCATGTCGATTCATCCGAGCGGCTCAACACGCTGGCCGGCGCCGCACAACGCGCAGTCCTCCCGCCCGTTCCAGGAGAGCGGCTGGCTCGACCACCACTGGCTGCAGACCGGCCAGAGCATCGCGAACCTGCACTACGTCGCGGAACGCTGCACGGAGAACTGCGCGCTGGAGCCGGCACGCCCCGTCTTCTGCGCGGAAGCGTACTACGAGCGGGTCGCCGCCGACGACCCCGAGCGGGCGTATCACCAGCGCTGGCAGCCGTGGACAGCCTTCCTGAACGGGGCGTGCGGGTACGGGTACGGTGCCGTGGGAATCTGGCAGTTCTACGACCCCGACGATCCGGCCGGCGAAACGGGCAAAGCGGAGTTGAAGATGGCCGTGCCTCGCTGGCAAGAGGCACTGGCGGCGCCGGGCTCGGCCGCTATGCGTTACGTGCGGGACTTCCTGACAGCTTGCGAGTGGTGGCGGCTCGAACCGTGGCGGGACCGGTTGCGCGTGGATGGCGGCGCGAATCCGTTCCCGACAGAAACGGACATCTCGCCGCCACACGCCGCGGCTATCCCGGCCGGGTTGTGTGTCGTGTATGTTCCGCGCGGCAACGCGGGCCGAACGATCGAGATCGAAGGGCTTGCCGCTGGCGCGTGGCGCGCCGCCTGGCTCTCGCCGCGCGACGGATCGCAACGGCCCGAACCCGCGGCGCCGCGCGGCGCCGGCACGTGGACGATCCCCCCGCGGCCGGAAGGCGGCGGCGAGGACTGGGTCCTCGTCCTGAAGCGGGGGGAGGAGCAGCGGCTGGCGTGACCGTCAACACAAACAGAGTGTATGGCTGCCGGGTCGCCTGTCTGTGAGACAGGATCGGGGGACACACAGCGCCTGGCGTTTGTCTGATGGAGGGCGAGGCTGTGCCGAGCCGCCCGAGCCCCCGGCTTGCTTGGCTGGCGCGCAACGCGCCCCGCTCATGCGCGCCCGCCCGTGCAGGCGCACCGGGCGAACTCGCTGGGCGGCATGCCGAAACAGCGGCGGAACTCGCGCGAGAACTCGTGCATGCGCCCGTAGCCCAGTGCGTCGGCGATTTCCGTGACGGTCCGGTCCGAATACAGCAACATGCCGCGCGCCTCTTCCATGCGGATGGCGCGAATGCGTTCGAACGGCGACACGTTCAAGGCGCGCCGGCACGAACGCGCGATCGTCGAGCGGCTCCTGTGGCAGAGCCGGCTCAACTCGTCCAGCCGCACGTGATACAGCTTCCGCTCGCGGATCCGTTGTTCGACGTCCCACCACGGCTCCGATTCGTGGACTATCCGGTCATGCCGATGCGGGTCGCCATAGACCTGGGCGACAATCCGCAGCAGCACGGCGTACAGCCGCATGCGCTGCCGCTCGTGGGGAAGACGGGCCATGGAAAGGCGGTACAGCTCGCGCAGGTCGCGCCGGAGCCGCGGCGGGGCCGTGATCCGGCGCCTGTCGATCGGCAACGGCGCCAGGCGCCGGGCGTAGAACGCGACCGAATAGTACACGACCGTGTCCCGGCCCCCGATCCACTCCACGTGTTCCGTCTCGTGGAAGACGAACAGATCGTTCGGCTTCAGCCTGTACCGGCGCCCGTTCGCGACGAGGGTGTAGGAACCGCGCAGGATGAGCTGGATCAGGTGGCCGGGCGTGGACCGGCACGTGCACGCGAAGCCGGGCGGCCGCGTCATCTTCCAGATGCCGGCAATGTTGTCGATCGGGCATGGGCCGAGCGGGAACAGTCCCGCGCGGCTCACGCTGCGGATCGCGTCGTTCGTCTGGTGTTCCGGCATGGTGCGTGACCCGATCTGCGAAACGCAAGCGCCGCTGTGCTGAAGACGGCCGGCCCGTTTCTCGTGTAGTATAGGGACGAAGCCGGGCGCATGGAAAGCACTTCCGTGCCTTTTCGCATGGTGCGGTGCCGCAGAGGAGCCAACAGCGATGACACCGAGGCAGCGTGTGGAGGCGGTGCTGAGAGGGGAGCGGGCCGACCGGGTTCCGTTCACGGTCTACGAGTGCATGCTTCCGCAATGCGAGGTGGAACGTCGCCTGCGCAATAAAGGGGTCTGTATTGTGAACCGGCGGCATCCCGTGGTGAAGAAGAGCACGCCGCACGTCACAACCGAGACGCACACGTATTCCGAGGGCGGCAAGCAACTGAGGCGCACCGACTACCATACGCCGGCGGGCGACCTGTACACCATCGACCAGCCGGCCGGCTTCACGAGCTGGCATGCGAAGCGGCTCTTCACGCGGCCGGAAGACTACAAGCCGCTCCTGTTCATGATCCGGGACGCAGAACTGACGCCGTGCTACGAAGCGTTCGCGGCCGCGGAGCGCGCGCTCGGCGAGGACGTGATCCTGCGCGCGGGGGTCGGCGCCACGCCGCTGCATCAGATCATGATCGGCTGGATGGGCGTCGAAACCTTCGCCGTCGAATGGATGGACCGGCGCGACGAGATCATGACGCTGTACGACGCGCTCGTCCAGCAGCAGCGGCGGATCTACCCGCTCGTGGCGAAATCGCCGGCCCTGCACGCGAACTATGGCGGTAACGAGACGGGCAACGTGATGGGCCGCGAGCGATTCGAGCAGTTCGTCGTGCCGCACTACAACGAGGCGGCCGAAATCTTTCACCAGCACGGCAAATTCCTGGGCAGTCACCTGGACGGCAACAACCGCGTGTGGGCCGATCTCGTCGCCGGGTCGGGCCTCGACTACATCGAGGCGTTCACACCCGCGCCCGACTGCGACATGACGCTGGCCGAGGCGATGGCGGCGTGGCCGGGCAAGGTGCTCTGGATCAACTTCACCTCCTCGGCCCATCTGCGGCCCGTGCCGGGCGTCGAGGCCGAGACGCGCAAGCTGCTGCAGGAAGCCGCGCCCGCCGACCGCCTCATCGTCGGGATTACCGAGGATATCCCCCAGGAGCGCTGGCAGCAGAACCTGCTGGCCATCTCGCGGGTCATCCGGGCCGAGGGCCGCCTGCCCGTCGCCGCCGGGACCGTGCCGGCACCCGCCGAACAGGCGCTCTGCCCGACAGCCGTCTGAACGCCGGCCGCGCGGCGTTTCCGGCCGGGCGCGATCGGGCACCGCATCGCGCGGTCTCACGGCGGAAGTGGGACATGTCTCGGCCCGATGCTCGGGGACCGCGACCAGGTGTGCCCCGTTCAGGCCCCGTCCCACCAACCTCGTTGACATCCCCGCTCGCCATCCCCAGAATACTCTGTGTCAGTACATTGAGCCGCACTGGCTCAACGCACTGGCTGGAGCCTAGGCCAGTGCGCTATGTGTAATTGTCAATATTGAATATGGTGTAATACAATCAATAGCTGTTCGAACGTCGGATGAGAACGGAGAGATTGGGGGAGCGCGAGAAAGAAGACTGGTTCGGGCGCCAGAAAACCCTCCCCGTCGCCGC
>JAFGHX010000013.1 GCA_016929905.1 Kiritimatiellia bacterium | reverse complement strand
TTGCCGCTCGCGTTGTAGGCCTTGACCTTGTAATAGAAATGCGTCGCCTCAGGCAGCCCCGTGTCGATCCAGCGCGTCACGTTCGCGCCCGGCTGCGCTACACGCACCCAGGGGTCCGTTCCGCTCCGCCGCCGGTCGATCTTGAACCCCGTCTCGTTCGAGCTGCGGTCGGCCCAGGCCAGATCGATCCGGCTCGTCGAGACCGGCGCCGCCGTCAACGCGCTCGGCGCCGCCGGCGCCGCTGCGCGGATCGCCGCACAGGGCAAGGCAAGAATCGCGAGAAAAGAAAAAGAGACGATGCGCGCTGTCCGCACGCGCCGCTTCGGCAGGCTGCGCCGCCGGGCCGCCCGCGCTCCGCGGGATGGGATGCTGACCTTCGTCATGCCACACCTCCCCCTTGACTTAACCCGGTTCGCGCATCCGCGCGGCGCCAAGTCTTGTCGTTCTCACCTGTCGCGCTCGAATTAACCGCTGCGTGCGGCAAGCGGCCGGCCGCCCCGGTCGCCCGCCTCCGTCCCGCGCCGCTCGCCCGCCGCGCGCGCAACCCGACCGGCCCACCGCTCGCCTCCTGCCATATACTTCCCTATACCACAAAATCTAAACAAAGAAAAGGAAGAAAATGATGTCGGGAGCCTTGCCTGCCGAACCTATCAGCCATTTTCAGCGCGCTTTCCCTTGCCTGATCGCGTGAAAATGTGAAACGTTCGGGCTGTGCCGGGGAAAGAGCAACCGGAGGAGGGCATGGCCTCACAGCGGAAACACGAGGAGTTCCTGCAGGAGATCGTGGATCGGCCGGGCTTGGCGTGTGGGCCGCGCTGCCGGGCTTGGACCGGATCGCGGGGCTCGGCCAGCCGGTCGTCTACACCAACGCCGCGCCGGACGTCTCGCACAGCTATCGCGCCAGGGCCTGGCTGGAATAGGGAGCCGGCCGCGCCACGAACCCTCCTGTACGCTTCCCCGCATTCTCATATCTGCGAAAAAATCGACACGCCGCATTTTTCCCGCAAGGTTCTGCCCGCCGCTTGATTAATGCGGCAGAAGAGAGACAAGAGGAAGTCCTCTATCCGTACCGTTAGATGAAAGTAGACCTGCGATGCGTGCGAAGATACTCCGGCGTTGTGTCCTGGCCTCGTTCGGCGTGTGCCTCGTCGGCCTCGCCAATCCTTGGGCGGCGGAATCGGCCGCGACGTTCAAGACCGTCAACGGCGAAGTGGTGATCGAGGCCGAGAACTACAGCCGGCTCGGCGGCACCAAGGGCGGCACGTGGTACGCGAACACGGCCCGGGCCGGCTATCTCGGCGCCGGCTACATGCAGTCGGCCACCAACGACCCGAGCACGCTGCAGTTCTCCGCCGACAATTCGCGCGTCGAGTACGACATCGACTTCAAGGAAAGCGGCGCCTACTACCTGTTCCTGCGCACGAGTGGAGACGACGAGACCCAGAACGGCTTCTTCGCCACGATCGACGGGAAGCCTTTCACCCTCGAACATGTCTACGGCCCGCTCAATCCCTTCTATGTCTGGGTTCTGCAGCCCAGCGTGAAGTGGACGTGGTACACCGACGCCGGCGGCGCCGAGGCGCGCAGCAACCGCGTCTACTGCACGATCGCCACGCCAGGCGTCCATACCGTGGCCATCCACCGCCGCGACAAGGGCACCCGACTGGACCGCATCTGGCTGAGCAAACACCAGACCGCCATGCTCCCCAAGCGTTCCCCGGACACCGCGACGGATGGGGCCATGACCGACCCGTCCGTGTTCCTCAACGATGCCACCCCGCAGGTGGCCTCGCCCGTGTTCAACCCGCCCGGCGCGACGTTCGACAGCTCGGTCAACCTGACCATTTCCTGCGCCACGGCCGGCGCGACGATCTTCTATCGGACGGATTCGACGGATCCGACGGCTCAGTCGTATCACGGGGCGGGCACGAGCCCGCGCACCCTGACGCTGTCCGCCTCGGCCACGGTCAAGGCCCGCGCCTACAAGGCGGGCATGAACCCCAGCGCGGTGGCCTCCGCCACCTTCACCAAGAGCAGCGGCACGCCGACCAGCCGCTCGTTCGCGCCGAGCGACGACGCCTATCTCGAGAACAGCACGCTGGTGAACACCGACCTGCTCCGTGTCGAGAACAACACAGCCACCCCGCGCGTACGGACCGCCTACCTCAAGTTCGCCGTCAGCGGGCTCGATGGGGCCGCCGTGCAGAGCGCCACGCTCAGGATGAAGAACATCGACACCTCCGCCCGGACCGGCACCTACACGCTCAGCCTCGGCAGCCAGACGGCGTGGACCGAGAGCACGCTCTCGAGCGCTAACAAGCCCTCGCCCGTCCAGTTGCTCGAGACCAAGACCGGCTCCATGCCGATCGGGACGGTTTTCGCATGGAACGTGTCGGGCGCCGTGGCCGGGGAAGGCACCTACACCTTCATCCTGCATATGGACGCGAATGCGGGCAATGACCTCGCGTTCAGTTCGCGGACCGGCACCCAGGCGCCCGAGCTGGTCGTGAGCCTGTCCGGCAGCACGCCGCCACCGCCCGCGACGGTGACGATGAACGCGCTGGCGTTCCCCTACCCGGGCACGTTCTTCTACAACAACAACACCTGGCTCGCGATCGACCCGGAGAACACGGCTGCCAATCCCAGCCGGTCGGCCACCGTATCGAAGGCGTTTCCCGGCGCGAGCGGCACCTACGCGATCACGCTGCACGGCGTTGGCGAAAACGACGGGCGCTCGCGCTATCGGCTTTCCGTGGCCGGGACGCAGGTCGGCGAATTCCTCTGCCCGCTGAGCACATTGGGCATGGAGGAAGGGCCGGCCTACACCATCACGTGGACGGAGATCCCCGTGACGGCCGGCGCCACGATCACCCTCTGGGCCCAGTGCGGCACGGTCGACAACGTCGAATGGAGCCGCGGGCGCTGGAGCAAGCTGGTGTTCGAGG
>JAFGHX010000148.1 GCA_016929905.1 Kiritimatiellia bacterium | reverse complement strand
GCGCCCTCCAAAGACCCAACATGTTGCGTGTTGATCCAATGGAGGGCCGGCCTCCGTGCCGGCCGCAGTGGTTTTTCAGCGCAATCGAAACTCGAAACTTGAAATTGGCCGGGCTTGCCGGTGGACCGGTCCGCACTCGGGCGGCGTCCCGCACCCAGGCCTCTTTGTCCTGCTCTTTGTCCTGCTCTTTGTCGAACCGACGGTTTTGTCGATCGTCTTGACACCGCCCGCCCGACACGCGACACTCTCGGCCGATGACAAACGCCTTGCAGCCACTCCCCCTGCCCGACCGGCTGGAGCGCCTGTACGCCCGCCGCGGGCTGGGCATTCGGTTGCGGCTCGAGAACGAAGCGGCGCTCCTGGCGCGGCTGGGCAATCCGCAGCAGCATTGGGCCGCGGTGCACGTGGCGGGCACCAACGGCAAGGGGTCCGTTTGTGCCATCATCGACTCGGTCCTGCGCGCGGCCGGCTACAAGACCGGGCTGTACACCTCGCCGCATCTCCTCCGGTTCAACGAACGATTCCGGGTGAACGGGATCTGCATCTCCGACGCGGAGCTGACCCAACTGCTCGACGAGCTCGAGGCGCCCGTTCAGGCGGTGGACGGGACAATCGACGACCGGGAACTGACCTTCTTCGAAATCACGACGGCGCTCGGTTTCGAGCATTTCAGGCGCAAGGGCGTGGAAATCGGCGTCATCGAGACCGGAATGGGCGGGCGGCTGGATGCGACGAACGTCTTGACGCCGCGGGTGTCGGTCATCACGCGCGTCAGCCTTGAACACACGATCTATCTGGGCACGGATCTCGCGGCAATCGCCCGGGAGAAGGCCGGCATCATCAAGCCGGGCGTGCCGGTCGTGTGCGGCCCCCTGCCGGACGAAGCGCTGAACGTTGTGATCGATACGGCACGGGCAAGGGGCGCCACGCTGGTCCGGGCCGCGGAATGCGTCAGCGTCAACGCCGTCGATCAAAAGGCGGACCGCCAGCGCGTACACGTCGACTCCGCCGCCGCGGATTACGGCCGCGTGGAATTCCCGCTGCTCGGCAAGCACCAGCTCGAGAACTGCGCGATCGCCGTGGCTACCCTTGACTTGCTGGGGAACGAGCCGGGGCTGGATATTCCCGCCGACGCGGTCCGGGAAGGGCTCCGCACCGTGTTCTGGCCCGCCCGGTTCCAGTTCCTCTCCCACGACCCGCCGGTCGTGCTGGATGTGGCGCACAACCCGGAAGCGGGCCACGCACTGGCACAGACGCTGAAACCGTTCGCCAAGCGGCACAAGGTCGGGCTGGTCTTCGCCATCGCCAACGACAAAGACATACGCGGCTACCTGAAACCGCTCGCCAAAGTGGTCGACCGTTGCTGGGCCGTCCCCATGACCAACCCGCGCGGACTCGCGCCGGAACACGCGGCCGCCACGCTCCGCGCGCTCGGCTTCAAGGTGTCCCAGACCACATTGGCCGACGGGCTCGCCGAGGCCGAGGCCTGGGCCAAAGCCGACAACGGGTTCGTGTGCATTGCCGGCTCTCTCTTTCTGGCCGGCGACGTGCTCGCATTGAAGAATGTGACGTTGCCGTGGTGAGCGGAGAGCGATGTCCAAGAAGCGACACATTGAGGTCCTGGCGCGCGGCGTGTGCGTCAAGCGAAACAGGCTGCTGCTGTGCCACAGCAAGGGCGCGCGGAATACCTTTCTGCCCGGCGGGCACGTGGAGTTCCGGGAGCCGGCTCGCGAATGCCTGCGGCGCGAGATAGCGGAGGAGATCGGGCTCGCCGCCCGGATCGGCCGGTTCCTGGGCGCCGTCGAACACGCGTTCCGGCAGAAAGGGGAGCCGCACGCGGAGATCAACCTGCTGTTCGCGATGACGATCGCCCAACTCGACCCGCGCAAACCCCCGCCCGCCATGGAGAAGAAGATCGAGTTCCTGTGGGTCCCGCTCGCCGAGCTGGCCGGCTCCCGGCTCGAGCCGAGCGTATTGCGCACGGTCCTGCCGGACTGGCTGCGGGAGAGCGGGGACACGGAGCGCTGGGGGAGCATGCAGGATCTTCGCCACTGATCCCGTGCTCGCCTCGCCCTGCGACCCGCCCCGGTCAGGAAACGGCCTTGCGCACGATGGCCGGGATGTTCTTCCAGCCAAGCTTCTTGCAGGCTTCGTACCGCATGTGGCCGGCCAGCAACTCGAACTGCCCTTTCGGCTCCGGGCTCTCCAGGACGACAATGGGCTGCAGCAAACCGTGCCGGGATATGCTGACGGCCAGTCGATCGATCTCTAGAGCATGGCATTGGGGATCAGGATGTTCCGGCCGACGGCCTCTTCGCTTCCCACCGACCCGCCCACCTGATCCAGGATCGTGTACATCGCGCCGATGTCCTTCACATCGCCCGTCAGGCCGAGATTGGGGAACTGGACACGATCGCCGGGCCGAAACGGGCGCTTCAGGGAGATGAGCACCCAGGCGGCGAACCCGCTGATCGGCGATTGCAGCGACCAACCCAGGAGCATGCCGCCGAAGAGCGAGAAGAACGTCCAGAACGACGCGATCTTTCCGAAGTGGTGGGCGACCGCAAACACGATGGCAATGCCGGCCGCAAGCCTGTAGATGTGGCCGATCATCTTGCTTTCAGCCGGCGGCTTCTTCTGAAGACGCAGAACAAGATCGCAAAAAGAACAATAGGAGTTAGAGCTCCACGCCGTCGTGAGTTGACGGGAGGGCGACGGGCCGGAAAGCCCGGCCCACGGGGAAACGGGCTGCGATCCGACCGTAGGACGGGCTTTCCAGCCCGTCCCGTGCACTCGTGAGCCAAACCAAACGGGGACGGGCCGGAAAGCCCGTCCCAGGGGGAGCCGAGCTCGCGATTCGAGCGTAGGACGGGCTTTCCAGCCCGTCCCGTGCAACTATTGTGGATGGCTGGCATCCCCGCAATCCCTACATTCAATTATGGAAATGCTTCTGAAAACCACCGGCAACAGAAAGAGTGGGTCAACTCCACACTGCCGGCCAAATCAGAGACGAGCAGGTCCGGCGGGACATGGAGGCCCGAGGCTTCGACCCACCACAAGGGATTCCATAGACCCGGTCCACCTGGAGTGAAGTGAGGGGAGACCAAGAGCGAAGGATCGCCAAGATGGATACCGAAGAAGCCATTCGGGAGATAGAGGCTCTTGGCTTGCCCGCAATCTTCAAAGAGATTCAAAAGGGCGTTGTTCACCCTGTGCTGTATGTCTGCTGCGAGAAGCCCTTTTCGTACTACGATTACGATATTGACTCGGAGCCCGCCAATTGGGTGCCTCTGTGGGAAACCAATGGCGAAGCCATTGTCGCATACGATAAGCTCGAAGGGAAATACATCAGGTATTACTACGAAGATTCACCTAACCAGTATGAGTGCCTCGGCCAGAACTACCAGCAATTCTTGACTCGATTCTTCTATGATCTCGTGAGCATGGGGCTTTGGGAGGAGCTTGATACGTTGTCGCGGGTATTCGGGTATGCGCATATGGACGAGTTTCGCAAGATTATTGAGCGATTCCAGGACGAGGACAGAAGACAGGCGTTGTCACAGTTGATTAACAGGATAAGCTAGCGCGTGGATAGGGGCCGGACCTTGACTTAGTGCTGCCCGACGCAAATACGCTAACGTATGGCGGTGCTCTTTTCGCCTCTGGCAAGGCGCGCGCTTTGGGGAATGCCTGGAAGGCCTTTCCCCAAGCGCGGAACGCGGCCAGAGGCGAAAAGAGCGCCGTCCGCTGCGGATGCGGCGGCATGGG
>JAFGHX010000147.1 GCA_016929905.1 Kiritimatiellia bacterium | reverse complement strand
GCGCCCTCCAAAGACCCAACATGTTGCGTGTTGATCCAATGGAGGGCCGGCCTCCGTGCCGGCCGCAGTGGTTTTTCAGCGCAATCGCCTTTCGACCTTCGACCCCGGTCACGGATCATTGCCGGCTGGTAGCTGATCCGGAGGCTGCGCCTCCGGATCCAGCCCCTTGACCATGCCGTCGACCTGTTCCATCTTGGCGTCGAGCCGGCTGAACCGTTTCTCGGCCTCCTGGTACTTCTTGGCCGAGTTGTCGAGGTGCTGGCCGACGACCCGGAACGCCTGGGCGAAGGTGCCGAGTTCGCGCCGGAGCCGGGAAAGGTTGTCGAGGATTTCGCGGGCGCGTTCTTCGACGCGCATGCCCTTGAGCCCGAGCAGCACGGTCTGGAGATAGGCATAGAAGCTGTTCGGTGAGACCGGGATCACGCGTTTCTGCAGCGCGACGTGGAACAGCGACGCGCCGGAGTCCGGATCGGCATCCTTGATAATCACCTCGTAGTACACGTTCTCGGCCGGGATGTACATGAGGGCGAAGTCGAAGGTGCCCTCGTCCTGACGGATGTACTTCGAGGCGATATCGGCGATGTGTTTGCGCACGTCGCGCACAAACAGTCGGCGTGCCGCCTTCGCGGCTTCTTCGTCGCTCGAGTCGATGACCCGCCGGAAATTCTCGAGCGGAAACTTCGCGTCGACGGGGACCATCCCGGATCCGAGCCGGATAACGGCGTCCACGCGTTCGCCGCCCTTGAACGCGTGCTGGAGTTCGAAATGGCGGGGCGGCAGGATCTGCTGCAGCAGGTCGGCCAGCAGCAGTTCGCCCATCCCGCCGCGCGGTTTCGGCGGCTTCAGGATGTCCTGCAGGCTGCTGATGTCTTTGCCCACTTCGAGGAGCCGCTTCGAAGATTCGTCCAATTGCCCGAGTTGCTGGCGCACGTCGCCGATGACCTTGGTCGTGTTGTCCAGGCGGTCGCCCACCGTCTTGTTCACGTTCGCCAGGGACTCGGCGAGCTGCCCGCTGACCTGCGTCAGCGTGTGGCTCATGCCCTGCTGCAGGCGTTCCAGGGTCTGCGCCGTCTGCTGGGAGTTGGCGTTGATCTGGTTCTGCAGCATGCTCAGCGATTGCTCGTCCCGGCGGGCGCCGGCCGCCTGCTGCAGGACGCGCCGGATCCACCAGCCGAGCAGCAGAACGGCCACAACCGTGACGGCGGCTGGAATGAGCTCTTCCATGGTGCGGGCAGTATACCCGCGGGCAGGGGGCGGAGTCAAAAGTCAAAGGTTGAGCCATATATCCCGCACGGCCGCCGGGGCACAGCGCTCGCGGTGAGTCGGATTGGGGAAGAGTCGACGGTCGAAAGAGTCAACGGTCGACGCTCGCGAGTCGGAGGGCAGAGGTCAGCAAGACGCCTGCGGCGGCGCCGGCTCGGCTCTTCCTTCCGGCGGCACACCATGCCGAGGAGGGGGGTGTCCGGGGATGTCCGGGCCTTCGGCCCGGGGAAAGCGGCGAGACGCCGCTTCTACTTTGAAGTCGCACATCTGGGCGCGGCTTCTCGGACCATAGGCTTTTGACTCTGCACCTTCGCCTTCACGGCGGCGGGCTGCCGCCGCCGTGCGCGATTTCCCACACCCACCTGGCGATCACCCCGCACCCGCCGTAGGCCCACGCGAGGCTTTGGCTGAGCAGTTGCACGAACTGGCGCAGGCCGGGGCTGGCGACGAGGACGATCCACAGCCCGATCCCGAGCAGGTTCAGGATCACGATGACGGCGGCGGAGAAGAGGCGGCCCTGCTCGCGTATGTCGGTCTGATGCCGCAGCAGGGACGAGATGGAGAACGTGGCGTGGAACCCCCACGTGAACCCGATCAGCCCGAGCCAGACGATCTGATAGCGCCGCAAGTCGAAGAACACGAGGAGCAGGTAGTAGGCGAGGATCACGCACAGGGTATAGAGCGGGAAGAAGTAGGGCGCCAGCGTGATCAGGAAGTTGCTGTGCGACAGCGTCGTACTGCCGCCGTCCTTCTTCACGCGGATGCTGTGCACGGTCGCCCCCATGACCCAGCCCCACAGGGCGTGGGTGATCTCGTGGGAAAGCACATAGGCCCGCAGCGGGCGCGGGAGCAGGACGTAGATGGCGGTCCAGAGCATGAACCCGGTGATCAGGGCCCAGCCGGCCGGCGGAATGGCGCTGCGCAGGGATGGGTAGACGGACTTGACGAGGAGCCAATCGGCGCGCGTGACGGCGACGCAGGCGGGCACGAGTGCCAGCCCGCAGGCGAAACGGAACCACTTGCCGGCTCTGTTCATGGAAATATGATTGCAGAATCCACACCGCCAATGTCAAGATCTGTCGGCCCGATTCGCGAACAGGCATTCGCGAATCGGCATGGCTGCGAGATTGGTGTTGACTTCCCACGGCAGGCGATTAACATGGGCGGCTGCAAACGGGGAACAGGAACTCGAGAAATCGCAAATCGCGAAACTGCAGGTGTTTCATGCCGAATCTCAAGAGTGCCAGGAAACGCATGCGTTCTTCAGAGCGGGAACGGCAGGCGAACCGTAATGTGAAGTCGAGCCTCGCGACGGCGCGCCGGGCCTTCCTGGAGGCCGTTGCCGGCGGTGACGGCGAGGCCGCCCGCAAGGCGTTTGAGGACTATGCGTCCCGCCTGGACAAGGCGGCGAAGGGCGGCGTCATTCATTCGAACAACGCCGGCCGCCACAAGGCCCGGGCCGCGAAACGGCTGGCCGCGCTCGGCTCCGCATCGCAAGTCGCGTAGGGTGTGGGGGCGGGGGTTGCCCGCCTTCTCTTGCCCGCGAAAGGGTTGTGCGAGGCAGGCGCCTCGTTGCACGCCCGGCAAACAACTCAAAGTGGCTGGGCCCGCATTTCTACTCGCTCTGAAGGCGCCCGTTGCGGGAATCGAAAGGCTTGCCACGCCGCCGCACTCCCCAAAGCGACACAGGGTGGTGTGCGGCGTGGCAATCCTCGATTCCCGCAACAACAGGGGACGAGCCAAGCGCGCGACGGATGACTCCAACGGTCTCGTCCCACCCTTTCGCGCCCTTTTCGCGCATTTTCGCGGGCAAACGAGGCGATCGGGACGCGCTGCGGCTGCGGTCTACCAAGCCTCCACGACGCGCTCGACTATATTGTGCGCGAGCTGCTTGGCGGCTTCCGGGACGGCCTCCAGCTTGGCGGAGGTCAGGTCGCCTGACGGGGTGAACCACGTCTCGCCGGCTATTTCCGGGTGTTTCCCGACGACTTCGCGCGTGGCGGCGCGCCGCACAACGGCCGATACGGTCAGGCGCAGCCGGTACTCGGCCCCCTTCGTCGGTTCGTCGCGCTCGTAGCGCAGGGGGGCGATCGTGAAGCCGGTCACCGTCGCCTCGAGCAGGAGCGCGGCATCGGCGGGCGGCGTGACGCGCAGGGTCCCGTCCTTCTGGAACTCCCGGATCGTGGCGTTCGTGACCTCGATCTCGATGCGCGGTTCGCCTGTGCCGTTCACGAAGGCGGGGATGTGGATCGTCTTGACGTCGGGCGGCAGCATGCTGCCGAGCCGGTACCCGGCGCAGCCGGCGAGAAGGGCGGGCACCAGGCAGGCGACAAGGCCGGGCAGCGTCTCGAGGACGGCCCGGCGCAGGAACGTGGGCGTGGGTCGGCGTGTCATGGTGGTCGGGTTCACGGCTCCTCGGCCAATTGCGCTTCGAGTTCGGCCACGCGCGCCCGGGCGGTTGCGGCCAGGTCGGAGTCCGGATAGCGTTGCGCGAACTGTCTGTACGCGATGATGGCCGAGCGCGGTTTGCGCGCGATCGTGTCGTAGTACGACGCCTTCTCGAATGCGAACCGGACCTGTCTGTCCTTCAACTCGGCCAGGTATTGCCGGGCGGCGGCCGCGTGCGCGCTGTCCGGGTACTGATTCACGAAACGGGCGAGCGAGAGGATCGCTTCTTTGCGCGCGGTTTCGTCGTTGCGGGCGCCGTGGGCGAGCCGGTACTGGCACCGCGCATGCCGGAACGCGGCCTCCGGGGTCAGCTCATGGCCCGGATAGCGGTACTGCATGGTCATGTAGGCGACGATGGCCAGCTCGTATTCCTTCGCGTCTTCGTGAATGCGGCCGACATTGAACTGGGCCTGCGGCGCGTTGGGCCAGGTGGGCCCGTTCAGCACGATCTGTTCGAACAGCGGCAGCGCCTTCTCCGGGGACCGGTGCGGGATCACGAACAGGAGCCGGCGTTTCCTGTCGCGGAGCGTGAGCGCGATCTCCAGTTGCCGTTCCAGAATCGTGTCGTAGGCGAACAGATTCACGTAGTGCTCGATGAGGTACTGGTACTCTTCAAAGGCGTCCGTCAGCTTCCCGCGCTGTTCGAGCAGTTCGGCCAGCGCCAGTTGGGCGGGCGCCGCTTCCTTCGCCTGCGGCCATCGGCGCACCAGCGCGTCGTAGTGGCGGATCGCCTTGCGCAGCGCGCCGCGCGCGCGAAGCCCGTTCGCGTAGACGAGCTGTTCCTCCGGCGTGCGCCGCGCCGGGCGTCGCAAGGGCTTCCACTGCTTCCTGGCCTGGACGCCGCTCTTCTGTTCGATCTCCAGGGGCTTCTGGTCAAGGGTGCGCCCGATGTCGGCCGCTGCGGGCAGCAGGCACAGCAGCCAGCAGGCGAGCAGAGCTAGTCTGGATCGGGCCGATTTCGGCATCAAATCCTCCTGCGCATTTCCGGCAAACGACACTAGGGAAGCAGCCGTCGAAAAGCAAGTCCTATTTGCGCAGGCGCGGGCTGCCAGGCGGGGAGGCGAGACCGAGCGGACAGGGCGACACTGAACCATCAACCATCGACCAGTCTGCCTCAGCGGTGCGGTGCAGGCAGATGTTCGGCTCCCGTTCGTTCTTGGGCTGTTGAATGTTGAGCGTTGAACGTTGAATGTTGAACGTTGGCTCCCTCCCTCGTCTTTTCCGTGGCCTGCCGACCATCCCGATTGGCGGATTCCTATCCGCGAATCAACCGCCCCAATCGGCCATTGACGCCGCCGGCCGTCCGGCCGTAATATGGCGGCTCGCATTTGCTGGCGTTGCATGCTGCGAGACAGGCCAAACGCATGTCCGGAATCGTCTTCTGCAAACCGCCGCTGCCGCTGGAGAAGCTGTATGGGGGGCTGTCGAAAGGCGGCAACGAGATGCCGCCCCTGGGCCTGGCCTACCTGGCCGCCGCGACGCGCCAGGCGGGGTACGAGACCGCGATCGTAGACGCCCTGCCGCTGAAGCTCACGTTCGAGCAGACGGTGGACCGCATTCTCAGTCATGGCCCGCGCTGGGTCGGGCTGACGGCGGTCACGATCTCCGTGCATGACGCCGCGCGGGTCGCCGCGATGCTCAAGCAGCGGGACGCGCGGCTCGTCACGATTATCGGCGGCCCGCACGTGACGGGCGCGCCCGAAGAGACGATGCGCCGTTTCCCGGAACTGGATATCGGCGTGCTGGGCGAAGGCGAACGGACGGTGGTCGACCTGCTCCAGGCGCTCGAGCGCGGCGGCGCGCTGCGCGAGGTGCCGGGGCTGATCCTACGGGAGGACGGTGGGCCGGTTCGCACGGCGAAACGGGCGTTCATCCAGGACCTCGACACGCTGCCCTATCCGGCGTGGGACCTGCTGCCGCATCTGAGCACCCACTACCAGCCGGCGGCCGATTCGCTGGCACGGCTCCCGTCCACCTCGCTGGTCACCTCGCGGGGCTGTTCGGGGCAGTGCACGTTCTGTGACCGCGGCGTGTTCGGGAACCGCTGCCGCGCGCATTCGGCGGAGTACGTGATGGGGATGATCCATCATCTGCGCGACACATACGGTATCCGCGATATCCACATCTACGAGGACAACTTCACCCTGTTCAAACCCCGCCTGAAAGCGATTTGCGACCGGTTGATCGAGGAGCGGGCCGACCTCAGCCTCTTCTGCATGGCGCGGGTCGACACGGTGACACCGGAAATCCTGAGCCTGATGCGCCGGGCCGGCTTCTGGCAGATCGCGTGGGGAATCGAGAGCGGGTCCCAGGCGATCCTGGACGGGATCCGCAAGGACGTGACGGTCGAACAGAACCTGCGCACGCTGCAATGGGCGCGCGATGCCGGCATTCGCAATCAGGGTTACTTCATGATCGGGAACTTCGGGGAGACGGAGGCGTCGATCAAGGAGACGCTGGCGTTCATTCGGAAAGCGCCGCTCGACGATTTTCACATCACGTTCTTCACGCCCTTGCCCGGGGCGCCGGCTTACGAATCCGTGTCCGCGCACGGCGTTCTCGAGAAAGACTGGAACGAGCTGAGCGAGTTCAAGCCGAACTTCGTTCCCAACGGGCTGAGCGCCGAGATCCTGGAGAAGTACCACCGCACGGCCTACCGCCAGTTCTATCTCAGGCCGCGAATCGTCCTGTACTACATGTGGAAGATCATCCGCAACCCGCGCATCGCGCCGAAGCTCCTGAGCGGGTTCACCGGTTTCCTGTCGTTCATCCGCAAGAAGGAACGGACCCCCGCCTGAACCCGGGCCGAGTCTCTGGTCTGCGAGGCCCCCGTCGCTCGGGGCTCCTCGGACTGTTGCCCGCGAAAGGTCGCGAAAACCGCCAAGTCAGGGAAGGTCAGCCTGACGCGGCTTTCTTGCGGCAGAGGTAGAGCGTTTGCGCGAACGGCATCAACGGCCCGTCCACGTTGCTGACCTCGACCGTCAACGGGAAACGCTCGATCAATTTCAGCATGTCGGCACGGTACCGGAAGTATACGGGTTCGCCCGGGTAGAGCAGGAAATCCGCCAGGCGGGTCAACCAGAGCCGCCAGAACGGGCGGCGGTCGACCTCGTCGATCAGCAGGATCCCGCCGGGCTTGAGCCGGTCGACGCAGTGTGCCACCAGCTCCTGCTGCGCCGGGTAGGAGTGCAGGTGGTGCAGGACATGCATGAGGATGACGACATCGGCGCTGGGGATGTCCAGCCCGCGAATGTCTTGCGAGGCGAAAGTCACGTTGGCAATCCCGTTCTCGGCGTGGCGCGCTTTGGCCGGGTTCATCTCGATGCCCAGGATCTTGCGGTCAGGTCCGGTCAAGCCGAGGAAGTTGGTGAAGATGCCGTAGCCGCACCCGAGATCGACGATGAACCCCTGCTTGGGCAGAAGCTTCTCGATCCGGAGATAGCGCGGGTACTCCCAGTACCGGACATAGACGAAGAAGGTGATTCCGCCGCGCTTGCGGTACAGCGCCTTGGTCTGCGCCAGGATCTTCTTCGAAGGTTCTTGCATCGCCCGTTTCCGTTCTGCGATACTGCTCGTCCGATGCAGGACGAAGGCCCCATCCTAGCAACACTGGCGTTAAGAGACAATGCCCTGTTGCCGGGCGTCGAGGAGCGGGCGTGCCGCGTGCCCGTGCTCGGGTTGGCCGGGCGGCCGCCGCCGGCCGCGTGCGTGGCCGAATTCCTGGCGGGCCCCGACCGATACGCCGCGGTCTCGCGCGAGGACGGGCGGCTTGTCTTTCATTTCGATATTCAGCGGACGATAACCGCGCTGCTGCACGAGGAATTCTGTGCGCCGAGCCCGCCCTTGGTCGCCCGGCTGCCGGTCGGCTATCACCTCCTGCCGGGCCGGCTCCGAAAGGGATTGGGCCGGGCTCTGTACGCCTGGCACCGGCTGCGCAGGCGGCGTGCGCCGGTTCCGTGGCCGGCTTGGCCGATCGACCGCACGCTGGAGGTGTTGCTCGGCCTGCTTCGGGCGGCGGGCCGGACGTGTCCGGATGTCATCACGGAACTGCCGCTGGCGCCCGGGCGCCGCTACGTTGTCTGTCTGACGCACGACGTCGACTCGCGGGCGGGCTATGAGCGGATCGAACGCTTCCTGGACCTGGAGCGGAAGTACGGCGTGACGGCGACGTATAACATCCCGGGCGCCCGGTACGAGGTGGACCGGCGGCGGCTGAGCGCGCTCGTCGAGGCCGGGTTCGAAATCGGGCTGCACGGCCATGACCACAGCGGCAGGCTGGCTTTTCTGGGGGAAGAAGAGATCGGCGCCCGGATACGGGAAGGGCTGCAGCGGTTCGACGGGTTGGACGTCTGCGGGTTCCGCTCGCCCATGCTGTTGAGGAGCGCGCCGCTGTTCCGCGCGCTCGAAGGCGCCGTGCTGTACGACAGTTCCGTGCCGGACAGCGGAACGTTTGCGGGCGGGGCGCCGTTCGACGGGTGCGCGAGCGTGTTCCCGTTCCGGCGCGGCAAGCTGCTGGAGATTCCCGTTACCATGCCGTCGGATGCCGATCTGCAGTTGTGCGGCTGGCGCGCGGACCGGATAGGCGCGCTCTGGATGCGGAAGCTGGACTGGATCGCGGCGCAGGGCGGCGTGGCGGTGCTGGTGACGCATCCGGAACCGCAGTTCGGCGGGGACCCGCGGATGCTCGCCTGCTACGAACAGGTGCTCCGGCGGGTCGCCGGCGATCCGGGCGCACAGGTGATGACAGGCAAGGCGCTCGCCCGCGCCGTCTTGGGCCGGGAGCCCGCCTAGCCCTGAAACTTGCTCGGGAACCCGCCTTCGCTCAGACCGTGCCCGACGAAGCCACGAAGGGCGCAGTCGGGTAGCGTGTGCCGGCGCCCTGCAGGCCGGCGAATCGTAGGACGGGCTTTCCAGCCCGTCCCGCACAACGGTGAGCCGCCGGGAAAGGGGGACGGGCTGGAAAGCCCGTCCCACGGGGGATCGACAGAGTTTACCACCCGCCTACGCCCAGGGCTTCGGCGGGCGCAGCCCGCCTACGCCCAGGGCTTCGGCGGGCGCAGCCCGCCTACGCCCAGGGCTTCGG
>JAFGHX010000146.1 GCA_016929905.1 Kiritimatiellia bacterium | reverse complement strand
TCGCCCTCCATCACCACTACATCTGGCGCCAATGGAGGGCGAGCGTCCTCGCGAGCCGCCTTTTTAGAGTGGACTCATTCCTGCCTGCGCTGCCAACCCCGCTTGCGCCGGCCTGCCGCGGCCAACACGGCCCCCCGGTTGGACAGCACGGCCCGGTGGTCCAGCCCTTCGGCGGGTTTGCCGACGCACAGGGAGCGCAGGCGGGAATGCCTGCGCTACGGGTCCCGGTTCACCGTCTCCGGCGAGAACGCCGGGAGGCAGACCGCGATGTACTCCGCACCATCCGGCCCCGGCGTACTGTACCGCACCCATTCTCCCTTGTTGACCAGCACCGCCTGTCCGGCCTGAACATCGAACTCCCGCTCGCGCAGGCGCACGTGAAGCGTGCCGCGCAGCACCACACTGTACTCGTCGAAAGCCGGCGTCTGGGCCGGCTCTTCCCAGCCGCCCGGGCTCTTCATCCGGGCGATGCTGATGCGTGGAGTTCCGCTGTTCACGCGTCCGACGAACTCCTCGATCCGTTTCGGGGGCGTACCCGCCGCTTCGATGAGCGCGGGGCTCTCGATCAATCTGGCCATGGGCTCGGTCTCCTCTGCCGGATCTGCAAAAAGACTACTGTGGATTGGAGGCGGCCGGATGTCAATAAGGGAGGACGTCGAACGAAACGGCCGAACCTGGGCCACATCTGGGGACAAGATTTATTGATTGCGCTGAAAAACCCGGCGCGGGTGGAACCGCGCCCTCCAGTGCGCCATATCGTGTGGTTTGGAGGGCCGGGTTCCACCCCGGCCGGGCCTTTGATGTGGTTTTCCAGCGCAATCCGTCCTTGGGTTCTTCGACAAAGATTACGACAAAGATCAGAGAATAGACGGCAGCAGACAGGCGCGGGGACTCCAATCTCACCGTTGCCGCGTCTTCAAGCCATCCGGCGGGGCGGGGGGGATGGGGTCCGGGGAATTCCCGCGCCTGTCCCCCCAGACCGGCAGGGGGCGGCCGGTGATGACGGCGGCAAACGCGTCCGGTACGGCGGTCTCGGAGAACTCCGAGCGAATGCGATGGAGCGGATGCGCGATCGTCCATGCCGAAGCGGATGCGGCGCGGTACCGGACCGATGCGGTGGCTGCGTTGTCGAGGGAACCCGTGACCGGCAGGTAGAGCGAGATCTGTTCCGGTGTTACCGGCCCGTCATGGACCAGGCTGCCGAGCGGCAGGGCGAGAGCCGGTGCGGCACACAGGAGAGGCAGCAACAGGCGTACGCAGCGGGCGCGTGGGTGGACCCTCATGGCTGACTCCTCACCTTCAGTTCCAGCGGCCGTTGCGGCGGCGTCGTGTCGCCTTGCGGCGCGAACTCGTAGGCGCCGATGTCCAGCGCACCCGCGGCGGGGCGCGCCTCCGTCGCGGCCGCGTGCACGTACTGCAGCGTCGGGGCCAGGCTGACCCCGTTCGCACTGCCCGGCTCGAGCCCGGCGTCGACGGCCGGCGAACCGGCCGTCAGGCGGTAGTCGAAACCGGCCTGATCCGCCAGACCGGGCGTGCTTGGGTGGATGTTGTTCTGCATCGTGCCCGGGCCGGAGAGCAGCGTGCCCGAGCCCACAAACAGGTTGTTCATGATCAACCCCGTCGAACCCGAGCGCATAGAGAGGAAGGTCCCCGAGCCGCGGTCGTTCACCAGCGTGTTGTTCACCACATATAGCTCGGTGTTCGGGTTGCTCAGCCCTTCTGCTCCGTAGGCGATCATCGTCGAGTTCTGCGTGTTGGGGCCCTGTTGGAACAGGTTCCCGATCACGTAGGACAGGCCGCCGTTCGGCATATCCAGCACATAGCTGGACGTGCCGTTCTGTTCGTCCATCAGGCGGTTGTACAGGATGACGTTCTCTTTGGCGCGGCTCTTCACGTTGTGCCCGACCTTCGCGTGGTGCGAGTAGCTGTGGCGCAAGGTGAACCGGTCGCAGTTGCTGATGTACATGTTGTGCGTGTAGCCGTCGCCGAACCCGTTGCTGGCAAAATGGCTGAACTCGATCAGAACATGGCCGGCGCCGCCGAGGATCCCGTTCTCGTTGTCGTGGAAGGTGCAGTTTCGGATCGTGAGATCGCGGCCCTCCGCCCGGATGCCGGCGCCGTTCTGGTCGGGCACCGTCGCGCCGGAGAACTCGATGTTCTCGACCGTCGTGTTGGTGCCTTTCGTGACCCAGATCGCTTTGCCCTGCGCGTGGACGCCGTCGGCGCGCAGATGCGCCATGCCGCCGATGCCGCGGATCGTCAGGTCGTGCGCGTACCACGAGCAGGCGTCGCCGGCATACAGCCCGGCATCGATCTCGATCACGTCGCCGTTGCTCGCCGCCGCCGCCGCCTGGCTCGGTTTCGTGTACGTGCGGCCCGGGCCGACCCGCAAGGTGGCCGCTCGGGCGGGTTGGACGGCGGCGGCCCAGGCCAACCACAAGGCCCAGAAGGCGCGGACCGTTCGCACGCGGGATCGTGGGGCTGGCTCTTTCATGGCCTGGTCTTCGCTCGACTTTCGGCCTCTTCAACGATCGTTTGCCACTTCGTCATCCGCAATCGTCGCGCGTAGTCGTCGACCGATCTCCTCGTGGTTGAGGGACTCGCGGTTCACGATTACGGACGACGATTACGGACGACGATGTTCGATTCTCTCGCTGGGGACACCTACTCCAGCCAGACGCGTCCGCGATAGAACGTCAGGCCTGCAGGGGCGGTGTTGGTGTAGATCACCGTCTGGCCGGCGCCGACGATGTCGGCATAGCCCGCAACCGCCTTCCACGCGTCGGCATGCAGATCCGTGCGCTCCTGCAGGGCATAGTGCCGGTCGTAGCCGGTGTAGTCGCTGCCGCTCGCCTCCAGCGCCACGAACGAGACGCGCAGCCCGCTCGGCCCGATGTTGAGGGCGACGTCGAACACGCTCCCGCCGTTGGTCGGGTTGCTCCCGCAGATGAACTCGTCCAGGTTCGAGAGCCCGTCGCCGTCGTCGTCGTCGGTCCCGCTCTGACCCGTGGCCTGGAAGTAACGCGTCTCCCACGTGTCGGCCATTCCGTTGCCGTCACCGTCCATGGCGAACGGCAGTTCGGCCTCCGCGGCGGTCAACTTCACGTCGATCTTCAGGTCGCTGCTGCCGAGCGTCGCGTTGAACGCCTGAACGGCCAGGATGTTGGTGCCCGGGACGAGTGCCGGGATCCCGTCGCCCCGCAAGGTCTGCGTCCAGGTCACCGGCTCGCCGCCGCCGGCCGAGAACGCGTTGTAGGCGTGGAACGTGCCGGCGCCGCCCGGCATGTTCGTGCGCGCGATCTCTTCGCCGTTGATCCACATGACGAACGCGTCGTCGATCTCCGCCCACAACGCGAGCTCCGTCAGATACGGCGGGTTCTCGACCACAAACGTGCGGCGCAGGAACACGCTGGAGTAGCTGCCTTGCATGTCCGTCAACGTCGTGCCGAACGGACCCTCGGCGGTCTCGCTCGAGTAGCCGAACGGCGCGTTGCCCGGCGTCCAGCCGGAATCGTCGAAATCACGCATGCGCCAGGCGGTGGCCGGGACGGAGGCCTCCGCCGTGCCCCTGCGGTAGCGCCACGCGGCCGCCTGGTCCACGATGATCGGGCGCCCGGTCGTCGCCTTCAACATGAACGCGTTCGCATACGTGTAGTACTGCTGCCCGACGTCGCGCTTGATCGTGAGCGTCACCGCGCGGTCGGTGCCCGGATCGATCTTCTTGAACCGCGTCACGTAGCCGTACGGATGATTGTAGCCGGCGTTGTAGCGCGTCGTGTCGTTCGGATCGGGATCCGACAGCTTCGTCGCCTCCGGACTGCTCGCGTTCTGGTACGCGTCCGCGCCGGAAAGCGTGGCGTAGTGGTAGCGTGAGCCGGCGCCCGTGTACGTCGCACCGTTGCGGTCGGAGTAGACGACCAGCTCGTACTCGAAGGCCGGGTCCAGCCCGTCGAAGGCCAGCACCAGATCATCGGACCCGTACGAGATCGTGCCCGCACAGTCGACCTTGCCGCTGAACACCCCGCTCGCGTCCGTGCCCGCCGCCGCGTTCAGGCCCTGGTCCCCACTGACGCCGCTGCCGCCGGTTACCGTAACGGTCACCGGAAGCTGAGCGCCGCTGCCGTGGTCAAGCAACTGGCCGACCGGTGTGCCGTCGGCGAACCCGTTGGTCGTCGTCAGAATCGTGATGTTCAGCGACGCCTGCGGGCTGAACCAGGCCAGATCGTTGTAGGCCGTGAACTCGCGGCCCGGCCCGAAGATCGCCTCGGCGGAGAACGCGCTCTCGTTTCCGTTGGTGTCCGAGGCCGTCAGGGCGAAGTAGTAGGTCGTGCCGTCGTCCAGACCGCTCACCGTCGCCGACGGCGTGGCCGATACGCCGACATCCTGGTGGCTCGCATAGCTGAACTGCGACGGTTGCGTCGCGCTGCCGCGCGAGGTCGTGCCCCAGTATAGCCGGTAGCCGCCAAGGTCCGGCTCGCTGTTCGGGTACCAGCTCGCCTGAACGGCGATCGTCGCCGCATGCGCCGCCAATCCCAACCCAAGCAGTGTAACCCCCCACGCCCCCCATAGCCTTGCCATAGCCCGCACTCTCATTGGCTTTCCTCCGCTTTGGATTGATTCGTGACTACCGATCACCGGTGACGGCGCCCGGCGCCGGCCCCGTAGAGCCGCGCACCACAAGTTCGCCGCCAACCGTCATCATCTTCCCGTTCTGCTCCGGATATTTCCCCTCGAGATACGCGACGGCGACCCGGCCGTGCTCGCGCCAGTCAATCTTGACGGACGTGATGGAGTCGCTGCCCCCCGTGATCGAGGCCGTGTCGCCGTAGCCGGTGACGCTGACATCCCGTCCGGCGCGCAAGCCCATCGCCTCCAGCGCCTGAATCGCGGTCCGGGCCCGCCCGTCGTCTACCGCGACGAGGGCTGTGGGGCGGTCGGGCTCGCGCATGAGCGCGGTCACCACAGCGTTCACCTTCGCCGGTGAACTGGACACCGAAATCATACGTTCCGGATCCAGGGGCACGCCCCGCTCCTCGAGCGCAGCCTTGAACCCGTTGCGTTTCCACGGGTTCAGATGAGGACTTGCCATGTCGAGATAGGCAATCCGACGGTGGCCGAGCTCGAGCACGTGTCGCGTCACCTCACGCATCGCGCCGAACCCGTCGTCAACGATTCCCGGGATGCCCAGCTCCTCGAAATGATGGTCCAGTAGCACCGCCGGGCACCGGTAGGCCTCCAGCGTCCGCTTGATCCGGTCCACTCCGGAGTCGATCCGGACAAAGACCAGAAAACTGCCTTTCACCGGGGGGTAGTCGGTCGCAAACGAAATGTCCGACTTGCTGTCGTCAAAACGCGTGAAAACCGAGTCCAGCTTCTGACGCGAGGCGAACTCCTGCAGCGGCGCCACCATTTCGTTGTAGATGCTGAATTCGCGAGGATCCTGCAGACTGTGGCACACAAAGAGCATCTTCGGGCGCGGCTTGGCGTCCAGCGTGTCTATGACCCGGCGTGTGACATAGGTGCCTTGGCGAGGGAGAGAAACCAGCACACCCGCCTCGCGCAGGTGGTGCATCCCCTTGTGCACCGTGACCAGGCTCACGCCAAGCTGTTCGGCCAGGCTGCGCTGGGAAGGCAGCCGCTGGCCCCAAAGGCTCTGCTGGCGGATGTAGGCGAGCAGAATCTCGCCGACTTTCTCTGGCAGAAGTCTACGTTGACTTATGGGTGACATGGCACGTCTTGACTTGACGACAGGCTACCCGGTCGAATATAACAGAACTATAACAGCGCTCTGTGAGGCTGTCAACTGGAAACTGGAGATTTGAAACTGGAAACTGGAAACTGGAAACTGGAAACTTGAAACTTGAAACTGGAAACTTGACATCTGATTGTGCTGAAAAACCCGGCGCGGACGGAGAGACTGTCTCAAGAAAATGGGGGAACAACCCTTTTCGGCCTGAGGCCGATCAGCCTTTGGCTGAACGGGCTTAACCACAAACGGCAGAAACCACCAGATATGTGGTTTGTAGTCAACGCCGTAAGGCGTGTGGCAACGTGCGAGTCGGGTTTTGAGACAGCGTCCGGAGCCGCGCCCTCCAAAGACCCAACATGTTGCGTGTTGATCCAATGGAGGGCCGGCCTCTCCGCCGCGGCCTCTCCGCCGCGGTCGGATCTTCGACGTGCCGGCCGCAGTGGTTTTTCAGCGCAATCCTATTCAGAAGCGGCTTCGTGAGATGTCTTGCTGGTGGGGAGGGATCAAGCGCGGAGAGCAGGATGCATCGACGCGCGTGTTCATCCCGCCGGCGCTACCGCGTGACGGAGATCACCTCCAGGCGCAGCTCGCGCATCGTGCAAAGCGCACCCCAGTCGCCGCCCCGCATCGCGCGCGCGCCATCCTCTCGCTTGCGCCCGAACTGCGCCCTGTTGCGGCGATCCACCGCGTTGACGAATTCGCGACTGCCCAGCACCACCCTGTCGGTGAAATACCGCACGCGGCAGCGCAGCAGCTCCGCACGGCTCATGAACTCCGATATCTCATACATCCGATACGTGTAGCGCGCCTTCTCACGCTCGACCAGATCCTCGCGATCCTGCTCGCGCCACGTCGCCAGACGCTGCTCCAACTCCCGCACATGAAAGCGGCCGTATAACGTCCCGATCCGACGTTTCAACTCCGCCTCGCTCAGCTCCGCACGCGGCGGCACCTGCACCAGAAGATGAAAGTGGTTGTCGAGAATCGCGTACGTCAGAATCCGCACGCCCGAGAACGTCTCCACCTGCCGCATGATCGCGCGGAAACGTTCTTTCTCAACCTCGTCCAACGCCATGCGCCGGTCGATCACGCGCGAAAGACAGTGGTAGCACCCGCCGCCTTCGCCCTTGAGCCTCGCCGTTCGCATCCTCCCCTCACGATATCAGCGGGGGCAATCTTCCATTCTGGGCGCCGGTCTTCTGCGAGACAATAGGAGAGCGATGCGTGCCAGATGTCCCGCATATTTCGACGACATTCCTCCTCGGCTGTCTCATCCCTCACCTCTTTGGAACGTACGCACCCCGAGAGCCACATAACAACGAAAAAGACCACGGGCCCAATTAGACGCTCTCCAAACATGCGTGCGTCGATTGCCATCAAGTTGCCCCTCTCAATGATGTGCTAACTCGCGAGGCGATGGAGAGTACGGTGGCGGAGGCGATGCGGAACTTATGCGGCCTTCCTCTCAAATACACCTCCACGGGCAGGGACTTCCTTACGTTGCCAGGTACAAATCCACCACTGAGACTTCACATTCCTGCAGTCCTCGATCCTATGAAACTCGTGGTCCAATGCAACCTTGTATGTATCTTCCGCCGCCGCGAGAGGAACAAGTCTGAACCTCTTCATTCTGCATGCAAGCCGGACCTCGCTACAGCAGTTCTTGTTTGGGTTGATCTCTCTTCCATTCGGGCAGCAGCCGTCTCCGTTTTTCATTCTTCCACCCGCTTCCTCACACGAGAAAGAATACAGTCCGAGCCAGTCGAGCTTGCCAATGGCCGCGTTCTCAAGGAAACCGTAGAGGTTTATGCTCGCTTCTTGCCCAATCGCATCCCTCCTCGTCCACCGTCCAGGATTCGGCAAGTAGAATCTTAGGCCACATCTTGACTCTTGATTCTCGGGGGTAAGCGTTTCAGGCCTGTATTCGTCGCGGAGATACATGGAAGGGAGTATAGGACACTTGACCGGATTTGTCAGGGAGAATCGGCCTCTCGAGAATTGGATCCGAGGAGTGCCTGAACGAGTTCCTCGGAAATGCGGAAGCCGGCCTCCCGGAGCCTGCGTATGGCGTCCGCCAAATCGGCAAGCAGGCCCGTTCGATGTGCCGCACACAGGATTCCGAGGGTGCCCGTCAGCTTCAGACTCAGGCTTTGTGCAACGAGACGGGCCTGGAGATCGTCCAGAACGACCAAATCGGCGTTGGTCTTGAGGGCAAGAGTGATGACCGCTGTTTCGCCGTCGCCCAATTCCTTGCGCAGGATCATCTCCGGCGGATCCGGCTCGGTGACGATCCACTCCGCGTCGGTTAGCTCCGCGTCAAGCCCATGCTGCTCAACACCGGCGTGCAGTTCATCCAAAACCGATTGGGGGCGCACGACGGTCCCGTAAAGCTGGTGGAGAATGGCCAACTCACCGATGCGGGCCAGAGCAATGAACGGAGATGTGTTAACCACTACGCGCATCTTCCGCCGCCTGGGCATCGGTCTGCAGTTCCTCAGGTGTTTGCTGGAATACGGAGACACCGTACCGGCCGCAGGCCAACAGGAACTCCGCCCTTGGCATCCCCGCGAGCTTCGCCGCCAGGCCACTGGAGATGCGCCCGGACTCGAAGAACTTCAGGGCCGCCATGAGCCGGATCTCCTGCGCTGCCTCGTTGGGCCGCTTACCCAATGCAGAGGACAATTCAGGGGGGTATTCAAGGGTCAGTGTCGGCATCAGAGCACTCCGCGTTGTTTTCTTTCGAAATACACCCCGCCCGCGAATCCTTTGGGAAAGACACGCGGCACCTCGATCACTGCTGCAGCATAGCATTTCCAGTGCCGCGGAACAACACCTATTCGTGCTGCCGGCTGTCCTCATCTCT